>NZ_DASVOB010000553.1:0-13541 GCF_036383575.1 Mucilaginibacter sp. | reverse complement strand
CCGGCACACAGCAAAGGTGCTACCGAAGCCAGGTCAAGTTTATCAGAGATCCGGAGAACGAAATCTTCATGAACCACGATAGTGTTTGAATATCCGCCGTAAGTAGGGGTTTTGTGGTCCTGTTCATAGCCATTATAGGTTTGTGAATGGCCGTTAGTGCAATATTGCTCCAAGCCGTCTTTACAGTTATCGCAAACACGGCATGAATCAACCAGGCAGCCGGTACCGGCAAGATCGCCTGCTTTGAATTTTTTTACGTGCTCGCCAACTTTAACTACGCGGCCAACAATTTCATGACCAGGAACCATTGGGAATATCGAACCGCCCCACTCATCTTTAATTTGGTGGAGGTCGGAGTGGCAAACACCGCAAAATAAAATGTCAAATTGTACATCATGAGGACCAACCTCACGGCGCTCAAATGTCCATGGTGCAAGATCAGTGTCTTTAGTTTGTGCAGCGTATGCTTTTGTTTGTATCATATCAAAATGTTTTATGATACAAAGATGCTGACTATAACGAAGGGGCGGTATTTTATAACGTCCAAGTTATTTGACTATTCTGTCCAAATTACTTTACTGCATTTGTACAGTTGGACGATGGGCTGATGGGGGGCACCCATGATGTGCTTTATAAAGGCGCGAAAAATGAGCAAGGTTCTCGAAACCAAGCGAATAACAAACATCTGTTACCGCCATATCTGCCGTAAGCATCTCTTTTGCTTTGGCTAAACGCTTTTCACGGATCCACTGCGCCGGGGTAACCTGGTAAATGGCAAAGAAATCACGCTTAAAGCTGGAAAGACTACGTCCGGAAAGATAGGCCAGTTCAGTAATAGAAACGGGCGAGGCATAGTTATCCATCACCACATTGCGGATATCACCATGCACCTGCTGTTTAAGCTGCAACAATTGCTGAAGCATGTTCCTGTCCACATGCACAAGATCATAAAGCAACTCCAACATTTTAAGCCGCATCAACGAACCATCAATGCTTTCAGGCTCTTCAAAGTAAGGCACTACCGATTCGAAAAATTTGCGCAGGCGTTCTTTTACAGGCTTCACGGTAACCTTTGCCGGCTCAACAGTTTCTACCGATTCAATTTTGGCCATTTTAACAAAATCGCGCAAAAACTCATCCTTCAGGAAAAACATCAGGCTGTTATAGGTCGAGCCCTTTTCTGGGTTCCCCATTTTATCATAATTGATCTGGATAGCTTTTTTCAGCAGCACCATTTCGTTTTTGGCTACAACATATTCCATGTTGCCATGAGTAATGGTATTGGTGCCTTCCAACACCACAAGCAGCATATGGTCTTCTAAAAACATGGAGCCACGGCTACGATGCGTAACCGTACATGATTCTACTATGGATAAGCCATTTAGTTTGATATCCCTATGGTGATAAGGGGCGCAAACCAATTCGTCGGGTACTTTAACTGCTTTTTCTATCATCTCAAATAATAGGTAAAGTTACAGGATAATCTGCAAACAGGCTTTTCTATTTCGTTCAAAAAATTTGACTATGCGGTTCAGTACACATCCGGCAAAAAAATATAATTAACAGCAATAGGGGTAAGTTGCTTCAGGCGTGTTTAAGGGACAAATTGAAATAATCTTCTAACAACACAAAATTGCAATGAAAGCAACATCCTTAATCTATCTTGTTATCATTTTAGTATCCTTTAAGCTTACCGCCGGTGCCCAACAACAATTGGCTACAAATACCGATACCACATTTAAACCCAAAATCGGATCCTTTGATGTAGGTTACTCTTACTCGCCATTTACTGTTAACCATAAAAAGATGAGCATCCAGCAAACGAATGCTTCGCTATCCGTGCCGATTGTAAACAATTTCAAAGACGGCAAGCTTGATTTCTTAATGGCCGGAGTTAGCTATAGCGGACTTACTTTATCTGGTACAGGCCAAACATTCGGCGGTACGGAGTTTTACTCTATTTCAGTCCCCATCACTTTTCAAAAGTCATTTTCCCAGAAGTATGCCTTGCTGGTATCCGCAATTCCCACCCTGTCATCGGATCTGAAAGATGTTTCGGGCGATGACATATCATATTCCGCTTTCGCCATGCTTAAGATCCGTACTTCAAAAACCTTTTCTTATGCTATCGGAGCAGGATATTCACGCCAGTTTTTTGGTTCGATATTACTTCCTGTTATTGGGATAGATTGGCAGATCAGCGATAAGTTAAGTCTCAGCGGCACACTACCTGTTTCTGAAAAACTGAAATACCAGCTAAGCGATAAAAGTATCATCGGGCTCAGCAGTGATTTTGGTATTGGCGGAGGCTCGTACCGGCTGTCAAAGAAAACCGGATCAAACTATTTGCAAGTGCAGCAGTATAAAAACACACTCTTTTATAATTACCAGCTGGCTAAAAACTTTTCGGTGCAGATAAGCGGCGGTTACAATTTTGTGCAAAAGCTTGACCTATATAACAAGGATCAAAAAGTTAACTGGGCACCCTTTAACGACCTGAACAAACGCGTTCCATTAGCCGAACTAAAAAAGACAGGTATTACCGTAGAATCAGGGATCAGCTACCGCTTTTAGGTTATTTCTTTTAACATTAAGTCAGGCGTAGTGTGGAAACAACTATTAATTCAACGGTAGAGGTTTTTAAAACCAATGTTGAGGACTCCGCCAGGGCAGCAATGCTGGTCGGTCTGCTTCAAAAGTTGATCACCAATAGCCGCGTAAATTTTGACCTGGAAGATTGCGATAGAATATTAAGGATTGAAGGCCTGGATATCTCAACTCAATTGGTTATTGGCATTCTTGAGGATCATGGTTATCTATGCCAGTTGCTTGAATAAGATTTGAAGCCTTTACGGTTTATCAGAGAAAGGTGCGGGCTATCCCGCAAGTGTTCGGAAGATAAAATCACCTCTTAAAAAAACCATGTCATTGCGAGCGTAGCGTGGCAATCTCGTAGCCAATGCATATCCGATCTGTATAGCTACGAGATTGCTTCGTCGTTCCTCCTCGCAATGACATGGTTTTTTAAACCAACATTTTCAATTGATCTGAATCTTCCGAACACCTATGCAGGTTATCCCAAAACCTCCACCTTTTCCAGTATAGTTACAAGGTCTTCCAAACGCATGGGTTTTGAAAGATAATCGTCCATGCCGCCCTGCATGCAAATTTCGCGATCTTCCTGCATGGCGTTGGCTGTCATGGCCACGATGTAAGGCTGATTGCCGCCCTGCAAGCGAATTTGAGCAGTGGTTTCCAATCCGTCCATTTCGGGCATCTGGATATCCATCAAAATAATATCGTAGTATTTTTCAACAAGCTTTTCCAATACAATAACGCCATTGGTAGCCATATCAGACTGATAGCCCAATTTGTTCAGTACCCGCTCTATGAGTTTTTGATTTATTGGGTTATCCTCAGCAACCAGGATCCGGAGCGGATGATCTTTGGCGAAATCCGCCGATAATACACTCTTGGCTGCAACTTCGACTGTTACCGTATTGTCCTGGTTAAATGCTTTCTGAATGCTCATGCATAAGTGGTGCTGCTTAACCGGCTTAACCAATATGGATGAAAACAATCCCGGAAATTTGCTTTTAGTTTCATCTCCAATAGAGCTTAACATCACAATAGGCAGCTTGGGAAATTTAACTTTTACCTGGTTTGCGAGGCCAACACCGTCCATTTCGGGCATTTCCATATCGGTGATCAGCAATTTAAAGCTATCATCCTGATGCAGTATGGCTAATGCCTCGGCACCTGATGAGGCTGTTACCGGTTCCAGTTTCCAATGCTCGAGCTGTGTGCGGAGGATAAACAGGTTAGTATCATTATCATCAACGATAAGTACCCGTAAACCCGTTAATGCGGCCAAATCGCAAAGCAATGGCGTGCGCACCGGGTTTTTGCTTTTGATGGTCTTGATAGAAAAACTAAACACCGAACCTGCGCCATATTTACTTGTTGCCGAAATATCACCGCCCATTAAATTCACCAGTCTTTGACAAATAGCCAGCCCAAGCCCTGTACCGCCGTATTTGCGGGTAGTTGATGAATCAACCTGCGAAAATGCTTTAAACAACCGGGAGATCTTTTCTTCAGGGATGCCAATACCGGTATCTTTAACACTAAAGCCGATCTCGGCCTCTTCACCTATCTGCTCCTTTAAAAATACTTTAATAAAGATCTCCCCTTTAGAGGTGAATTTAATAGCGTTATTGATAAGGTTGATCAGCACCTGTTTTATCCGCAGGCTATCACCTACAATATATAGCGGAACATCCGCGTCGATATGATAAATGAGGTCTATCTTTTGCTGGGCAGCCCTTTGCGCAAAAATATCCATCACTTCTTCAATGGTGTGACGCAGGTCAAAATCCTCATGCTCCACCTCCATTTTGCCCGATTCGATCTTCGAAAAATCGAGGATGTCATTGATCACGCTCATCAAGCCCTCGCCACAACTGATGATGGTATCGGTATATTCCCGTTGCTCATAGTCCAGCTTTGTTTCGGCAAGTAGCGAAGCCATCCCGATAACGCCGTTCATTGGCGTGCGGATCTCGTGGCTCATGGTTGCCAGGAAAATGCTCTTGGCCTGGTTGGCCTTTTCGGCTTCTTCCCTTGCCTGTTGTTCCTGTTCCTTTTGCACAACCAGTTTACCATTAAGCTCATGCAAATGCTCCGACTGAACCTGCAGCTCTTCCGACTGGGCTTTTAACTCTTCCGACTGCGCCTGCAATTCTTCATAAGCTTCCTGCAATTCATCTGATTTTACCTGGAGCTCACCGGCTTTTTGAACAACCTCACGGGTACGCTCCTGCACCTGTTTTTCAAGCTGGGCTTTCTGCTTTTGGATAGTATTGATACGATAGGCATAAAAGCTATATGCCGCCGCTATGACCAGCAACAACACCAGCAGCCTAAACCACCACCTTACCCAAAACGGCGGGGTGATCACAATAATGACCGATGCGCCAATGTTATTCCAAACCCCATCGTTATTGGAGGCCTTTACATGAAAAGTATACGTTCCCGGATCAAGGTTGGTATAAGCAGCCCTTCGCTCCGTGCCGGCCTTTACCCATTCTTTATCCAACCCATCCAGCTTATATTGGTACTGGTTGTTGCGGCTTACGATATAATTAAGCGCAATGAAATTAAAGGCTATTGACGATTGATCGTAGTTGAGCGTTATTTTGGGGGTAACGCTGATGTCTTTTTTTAGCAAAGAGTCTTTATCACCAGGCACTACCGATTTATTGAACAGCTGGAAATCGGTTAAATAAACCGGCGGGATAAACGTATTTGCTTTGATTTTTTCAGGGTAAAACCTGTTAAATCCTTTAACGCCTCCAAAATACATTTCACCATCGCGGGTTTTCAGGTAGGCATTAGCTTCAAACTCGGTGCCCTGCAATCCATCATAAGTATTAAACTGCTTATTATCGCCGGTTTCGGGGTTTAGGCGATTGATCCCGGTTGATGTAGAGATCCAAAGGTTATGTTTTTCATCCTCAGCAATCCCTTTAATAAAATCGGTACTTAGGTTGCCTTTAGTGGAGAACAGGTTGAATTTGTTATTGGCTTTATCAAACAGGTATAAACCTGCCATGCCAATCCAAACCCGGCCTTTGCTATCAGTAAAAATTACCCTCGAATCTGTCTTCTTTTTTTCGTGATCAAAATAATGTGAAAAACGGCGGGTGTTAAGGTTATAACAATTAAGACCGCCATCATCGGTGCCAAACCAAACATTGCCATCTTTATCTTCCCCTGCCGAAACAACATTGTTCCCTTGGAATGAGGTCTGCCCATCCGGATCTTTTAGTACCCTTGTAAATTTATGTGTTTTGGTATCCAGTAAATTAAGACCGCCAAAATAAGTTGCTACCCAAAAATTGCCCCGGCTATCCAGCAGCATCCTTTGCATAAAATCTGAACTTACCGCGTTGCGGTCGGCAGCATTAGCTTTAAAACGGGTAAACTTTCCGGTTACCGGGTTCATGAGGTTAATGCCCCCGCCCCAGGTACCTACCCAGATGTTGCCCTGTGCATCTTCGGCTATATCCTGGATGGCATTGGTGGAGATACTTGAAGCATCATAAGGGTTAAATTTATACTGGCGAAACTGCTCTGTTTTACGGTTGAACAAGTTGAGACCACCGCCATCGGTGCCTACCCAGATATTGCTTTTACTATCTTCAAAAAAAGCTTTAACGTCATTATAGCTTAAAGTAGTTTCATTAATGCCCTGCCTGTACAATTTAAACTTATCGGTTTCGGCAGTATAAAGGTTAACCCCACCGCGATGAGTGCCTATCCAAAGGTCATGCTGCACATCCTCATAAATTGCCGAAACAGTGGTATTGGAAAGACTGCCGGCATTTTCGGGCCGAGGAAAGTATTTAACAAACTTTTGGGTTTTGGCATCAAACCAGTTCATCCCCTGGTTAATGGTACCTATCCAGATATCGCCATCCCTGTCGCAAAGTACCTGCAGAACAAGGTTGCCCGACAAACTGCCGCTATCCATATCATCATGAACAAACAACTTAAAGTTTTTGCCCTCTGCATCAACCCTCACCACACCCTGCCCATTGGTACCTATCCAAATGTTGTTGGCTTTATCGGCAGTGATGGAAGTAATATCACAGCCCGCAACAGGGCCATTAATAGCCAAAGGTTTAAATGCAGATTTAGCAGCATCATATATACAAAGACCATGACGGGTGCCTACCCACAAAGTACCTTTATTATCTTTATAAAGCGTATTTACCGTATCGCAGCTAAGGCCCGCGCTACCATGGCCGAAATGTACGGCCTTGCCCGTACGTATATCAAGCAGACTGATACCGTTACCTTGAGTACCTACCCATAAATGATCATCATCCTTTGCTGTCACTGCTGTAACAACTGTGTTTTTAAAACCCCAGGCCGAAAATTTATTGGTAACCGGATCAAACCGGTTAAGATTATAGTTGGTGCCTATCCAAAGTTTGTGAGCGGCATCTTCATAGATACAATTAATAAAGCCATCGCTAATGCTGGCTTTATCGGCAGGATTGTTTTGATAGATGATAACCTTTGAACCGTCGTAGCGGTTTAAGCCATCACGGGTACCAAACCACATAAAGCCCCGGCTATCCTGAAAAATGCAATTTATGGTACTGTTTGAAAGTCCCTGTTCATTACTGATATGCCTGAACCGGGAATCAGAGATCTGGGCAAATGAATTGAGCGAGCCCCCTAAAATAAAAAACAGTAAAAGCACCAAAAATTGTATGGTGCGCAGGCGATATGCTGCAAAGTTTGGATCAGCCATTTAACGTTAGGGGTGTCATTAAGTAACAGCAATAATACTTAAATTATCTCACAATAATTTGTGAAACTCTTTAAGCATCTTGCATATACGTTATTAATATGCTAACTGGATTTTAATTAGGCTATATTTTTATCAATAATTTTATGGTTTATACGGTAATATTTGCAACCGGGTTGCGAAAGCAACTAAAGCTTCACCAATTATTCATAAAACTATTGTCAGTTATCGGTCAGGTTTGAATAATGTTTAGCCGGATAGAAGAATCTACTTCAGGATAAAACACGAAGACGGATTGGCCTTATCATTATAAACATTGCTAAGCTGCACTGGTCCCGATATGGTATCAAAAACCATAATATTGTTTTCGCCCGCTACAAAATGGGGCCATTGTTTATCATTAACCTGACCGGGGGCCTTGTCTTTTATAAAGTTAACCCAGGTTTGGTGGATCTGGTTAGCCAGCTGTAGTTCTGTTTGATTGAAGTTGTTTTGTTTGGGTAAAAACCAAACATAGCTTAATTCGTCGGCATGGGTAGCGCCGGTACCATCCCGCTTATAGTCAAAACGGTACATCCAAACGTGGTTGCCTGCCTGTGCCAACATGCTGGCAAGCCGGTAGCTGTGCATCTGGTACATGTATTGGGTAAGTACTTTTAGGGCTGCACTATCCGCATTTTCGTTTTTAGCTTCGGCATTATAATTTGACAAAACATAACGGTAGTTGTCACCAAACCATCCGTAAAGCACCGCACTATCGGGATGGTTGAGGCGTTTATCGAAGCCCATGAACATTTTACTTTCAAACTTATTGGTGCCGATCAGGAAACGTACTTTGTCATTCCTGTTTTTACGAATGTATTGATACGGATCATCTGAAATAACTGAGCCATCTATCACCGGGCCAAAATAGTTGGTGCCCTGTGCGCCGTTGCTGATATTAGCCTGGGCTGCGATAAGTTTTTCGGCCGAGATCTTCAGCAGGTCGGCAGGTTTGGAAATACCCAGTTCGGCCATGAGCCGCTGCCTGATACCTTTAGCTGTAACGCTGTCCCTGATGCATTGTACCGCACCGCTTTCCAGGATCTGCTGGTTAAAATATCCTTTAGCCTGAGGAGTAGCCAGTAAGGCGCTGGTAAGTTTGGCCCCTGCCGATTCGCCCATTACGGTTACGTTGGATGCATCGCCGCCCATAGCTGCAATATTTTGCCTGATCCATTTTAGTGCCATGATGAGGTCAAGCAGGCCGTTATTTCCTGACGATTGGTAGCTCTTGCCCACATCGCCCAGGTACATAAAGCCAAAAACACCAAGGCGATAGTTGATAGTAACGGTAACAACACTATCGTCGTCAGCAAAAGCATGGCCATTCATTCCCATGCCAGAGCCGCCTGTAAGCGCGCCGCCATGTACCCATACCAATACCGGAAGCTTAGCATCCCTTGCCGTTGTTGGCGTATAAACGTTTAAAGTGAGGCAATCTTCATTGCCTTTTAGTCCACCCTGGCCACCGCCCTGCGATGCCGGGTTCCCAAATTTCTCGCACGAAAGTGTGTCTTTCCACGGAGCGGCTGGTTGGGGAGGCATAAAACGTAAAGGGCCAACCGGTGGTTTAGCATATGGAATGCCTTTAAACACCAATGTTGGCCCTTCTTCAATACCCTTGATCCACCCGCCTGATACTTTTGTTACAACTGTTTGGGCTTTAACGCTAAAGCTAAAAATGATCCCGAACAAAAAAGTGCATGCCGGTATCCGGCGGATGATATTTTTCATAAAAAGGTTGCTCTAATAAGTGGCAGCCAGCTGAAGCGCGTTATAAGCATTAACAACGCCGCCGGTTACACAAATATCAGCAAACGGAACCTCTTTTTTAGTATCGCCATCTTTAATCACAACATTATGTGATATTTTCACTACCGACTTCATAATGATCTCCTTAACCTGCGTAGCTGTCAGTTTAGGATAATACGAGCGGATCAGCGCTGCTAAGCCCGTTACAACCGGTGCCGCCATACTGGTGCCATCATGCTCGGCATAGGTTGATTTTGGAGTGGTTGAATTGATAGCCACGCCCGGTGCAAATACATCAACACTGGTTTTGCCATAGTTGGAGAAAGATGCTTTCAGCGTTTCATCATCTTTAGGGCCCGATGCGCCTACCTCAATCCATGCACCTGCCACACCGCTTTTATCTTCATAAGCCCGGTTAGGAACGTTGAGTTCAACCTCGGTATTGTTGTTGTCATTCCCGGCGGCATGTACCAGCAGCACATCTTTGCTTAATGCAAATTTTACGGCCTCATCTACCGCTTTTTTATTGTACGAATAACTTTTGCCAAAGCTCATGTTGATCACCTTAGCACCGTTGGCAGCGGCATAACGAATGGCATTAGCCACATCTTTATCACGTTCGTCGCCGGTAGGTACGGTGCGTACCGACATGATGGCTACATCATTGGCCACGCCCATAATGCCAAGATTGTTATCCCTTACCGCACCTATGATACCTGCAACGTGAGTGCCATGGTCGGCATCCGGGCCGGTTACATCATTATTTCCATAAAAACGCTCATTGGCGTTATTATAGTTATCACCTACGGTATCCCTCGAATTGAAATTAAGGTTGAGGTGATAATCTAACTGTTCTTTGAAGTGGGTTAAGCCGCCGTTTACCTCTTTTTCCCGGAAATCAGCTACATTCTTAAACTCGGGCAGGGCACTTTCCAGTACACGCTTAACATAGGCTTCGCCATTGTCTTTAGGCTCAAACTTTTTAATATCATCAAGACTTGGGTTCTGGTTCCCCAATTTTGTCAGTACGCCATCAAGCAGGGTATTAAATTTATTGATAACGGTATATGTTTCCTTGGCTTTGGCAACCTGCTTATCCATATCGGCTTTCATGGCGCCATATGCTTTAAAATCGGACAGGTCTTTACCGGTAAGTTTGGTGCTGTCAACATTGGCAAAGCGGGGGGTGTTGATACGTACAAGACGGGTAAGCTCCAGGTTATCATAATGTACATCGCCCTTGTCCGATCCTATAAAATCCCAGCCATGGATATCGTCAATGTAGCCGTTTTTGTCATCATCCTTTTTATTCCCGGCGATTTCTTTCGGGTTATTCCAGATCACTTTTTTAAGGTCCTCATGATTAACATCAACACCACCATCAATTACAGCTACCAGTACAGTAACGTGTTTTTTGCCTTTTAGCAGTTCGTTGTAAGCTTTTTCGGTACTGATCCCGAACACAGAATCGGTTTTAAGATCGAGGTTTTGCCAATTAGGTTTAGTTTTTGGCGCTTCCTGCGCATAAGTGAATACAGGTAAGCAAAGCCCGGCTACCAGCACAAGCTTTTTAAGCGGAAAATTATTGATCATTAATACTTTCAGTAATAGTTATATACGGTACAAAAACTCTAAAGTAGGTTTTTAATTGTTGAAAAAATGTGCGGGGTTGGTGATTTTTCCGGAGATGTTACTTCTCTGCCCTGATCTTTTTAACCTCAGCCGCTGTAACCAGGCTGCTGTTGTTGCCAAAATTGTTGCGGATGTAAGTAAGAACCGAAGCTATGTCGGCATCACTCAAAAAGTTATGCTTGGGCATTGCGCTGTTGTAAGGATGGTTCTTTACCTTGATCGGCCCTTCCAAACCGTTTAATACTACCCTTATGGCCAAATCTTTTTCCATAAACTTACCCCCGGTAACCCATTCCGACCCGCTGAGCGGCGGGATCATGTTTCCATCGCCCCGGCCATTTTTTTGGTGACAGTTGGCGCAATAAGTATTGTAAATTTTAGCACCGCCTTTTAACATGCCGGTTTGTAGGTCGCTTTTCAACACATCGGGCAGCCTGAAGCCCGGCAGTTTTTTACGCAACTCCATTTTGGCAAGCTCGGCTTTGCCGAACCCTGCTTTATTGCCGGTGTAGGAGATCTTCCAGATCTTTCCTTCTTCCGTTTCGCTGATGTACAATGAACCATCGGGCCCCATCGCCAGCCCCATAGGGCGGTAAACAGCGTCACTCACACTTACTACGGTGTTTTTGCCGGTAAAGCCATCAGCAAAAACCTCCCATTGGCCTGCGGGCTTGCCGTTTTTAAAGGGCACGAAGCATACAAAAAAACCTGCCTGGGGATAAGGCGACCTGTTGGTTGAGCCATGAAAGGCAATGAAAGCGCCATTTTTATATCTCGCCGGAAATTGATCACCGGTATAAAAAAACAGATCATTAGGTGCCCAGTGTGCCGGGAAAGCCATGATAGGCTGAGCGTATTTAACGCCATTGCCGGCTTTTATGCCATCGCCGCCATATTCGGGGTTCAGGAGTTTTTTCTTTTTAATGGGATCATAATAATAGTAAGGCCAGCCTACATCGGCACCCTTTTTTACTTTAATAAATTCTTCGGCCGGTAGTACAGCGCTTTGCCAGGCACTGAATATTTTAGGGAACTGTAAACGCAGGTCGTCACGTCCATGGGCAACAACGTACAGGCAATTGTTGGCAGTATTCCAGTCCATAGCAACAACGCTGCGCATACCGGTAGCATAACGGATGCCATCGGCCTGTACCTGGTTAGGTTTGGCTTCATCAAATTGCCAGATGCCTCCGTATTGCTTCAGTAACGGGCAGCCCTTGATCCCCTTTGAACCGGGAACCCTGTTTTGTTCCTGGCAAGCGTTTGAGGGAGCTCCGAATGCTACGTACATATGCCCGACATTATCAAATGCCAGGGGCTTGGCGTCATGCTCATGCGGAGCGGTGGCATCATGCAAGATCAATTCGAGCGGGCCATCGGGTATCAGTGATTTTGGATTTAGTTTGGTGCGATAAACGTTTTCCTCCGAACTGAAATACAGGTAGCCTTTATGTACCCGCATCCCTGTACCATAGGGACCCTTATCTTCATAATCAGCAAATTTTTTTATGATATCTGCCCGTCCGTCGCCATTAGTATCACGCAGGGCTACATTACCGCCGATAGAATCAGGGAAACGAAGTTTTACATAGATATCACCATTGGTATTCACTGCTATGTGACGGGCGCGGCCTTCCAGACTGTCAACAACTACTACGGCTTTAAACTTACCGGGCAGGAATAAGCCGCCATTGGAGGTATCCTTTGCCGGCAACGTTATTTTATTTCCGATATCTTTAAAGCTGATTACAGACAGTGCGCACAGGATCAGTAAAATACCAATTACGGTTGTTTTATTTTTCATTACAAATAGGCGGATTATGCTTAAGCCGGATTGTTGCTTAAAAAGCAAGTCCTGCTATAAAAGAGATTTCAGGGGTAAATGTTTAAGCTTCGACAGTTTTTTAATTTTATTTTAGCATACCCTTTTATTTCCCCAATATATTAATGAAGCATATCAATTACTTTAGATCTTCTCAAATTAAGAAACATGTCCACAATAATAAAGTATAAGAATGCGATGGGTGAAGAAGTTCCTTCCCGGCAAGCTGATCTTTTACAAGGCGATTATAGCCACGAGGCTTACATAGATGGGATTTTGAAAAAAGTCGAAATCTACGAGAATGATCATTTAATCGGCGGAGATTATTATTTATCAGAAGATGAAAACATCCAGTGTGTTATTCAAAGGCTTCGGGATGTTTGGGACTATGGCACTTTTTTAGTAAGGAAGCAGCAGGATCGTGACCATACTTTATGGGATTGGGAATTATATAATAGAACAGAGATACTTGAACAGGGCAAAAGAGTACTCGATAATCAAAACAGAATTATAGCAGAACAGTATATCGACCCTTCAACAAAAAAGATAAAGTCCACGCATAAGTATTGTTATTTAAAACATCTGGGGAATTTTATAGATTCGGGACGCATCGCCAACTACGGAACAATCGAGTTTACTTACAATCTTTGTGAGCCAGACGAAATAATAGTGCTTGTGAATTTGCCTGGCTTCGATAATGAGCAATACTATATTACAAGCGACGAAAATGTCCTGAACCATCCAATGATAGTTCCTTTATTCTCTTGGAAGACTGAAAGATATTATAATTCTGATCAGTTACTCCCGGTTTAGAATAAATATAAGATCATCTTGCTTTCGCGGATTTCAACCTTCTAAACAAAACCCCCATTATTATGCCCGATACTTCAAATCAACAAAATAAATTAGGCCTGTGGACCAGCACCTCACTGGTGATTGGCAACATGATAGGTGCAGGTATTTTCCTGATGC
>NZ_DASVOB010000552.1:0-7221 GCF_036383575.1 Mucilaginibacter sp. | reverse complement strand
TTGAAACTGTCCAGCCATCATCCCAAAACTTAACACCGGCACGGCCGGCATTGATCATGGGCTCAATGGCTATCACCATGCCTTCTTCCAGTTTGATACCGGCACCGCGTTTGCCATAGTTAGGTACTTCGGGCTTTTCGTGCAGCTTTAATCCTACACCATGGCCAACAAGTTCCTTTACTACACCAAAGCCGTTCTTTTCGGCATGCTCCTGTACCGCGTATCCGATATCACCTACCCGCATCCCTACAACCGCTTTTTCAACACCCAACTTTAAGCATTCCTGCGTTACACGCATCAGCTTTTTAACCTGGTCGTTAACTTCACCAATGGCAAAGGTATAAGCCGAGTCGCCGTAGTATTTATTTAAAACAACACCACAATCAACCGATACCAAGTCGCCTTCCGTTAAAACATGCGATCCGGGAAAACCGTGTACAACCTGATCATTCAGAGAGATACACAGCGAATAAGGAAATCCGTGATAGTTTAAAAAGGCAGGAATACCGCCATTATCCCGTATAAAGGTTTCGGCAAGTTTATCCAGTTCAATTGTTTTAACACCCGGAGCGATAACCTTAGCTATCTCTCCGAGTGTTTTAGAAACAAGTAAAGAACTTTCTCTTATGAGTTCTATCTCTTCGACAGACTTATAATTGATTTTTGACATTACTAATTAAATCGCTGTCGGACTGGTACCGGCAGCGGCAGGCATAGCTGTACGTCCCTTAATCCGTCCGGTTTTCATTAAACCATCATAATGGCGCATCAACAGGTGACTTTCTATTTGCTGTAATGTATCCAAAACAACACCTACCAGGATGATCAGCGATGTACCGCCGAAAAACCTTGCAAATACCGGAGATACACCAACCAAACTGGCAAGTGCCGGAATGATCGCTATAATAGCCAGGAATACCGATCCTGGTAAAGTTATCCTTGAAATTACGCCATCAATAAACTCGGCAGTAGTACGGCCTGGTTTGATGCCTGGTATAAAGCCACCGTTCTTTTTCATATCATCAGCCATTTGGTTAGGGTTAACCGTAATAGCAGTATAGAAATAAGTGAACAGGATGATCAGGATACCAAACAGCAGGTTATGCTCCCATGAGTTATAGTTAGCCAAAGCTATTAATATACCGTTTGATGATACATTAGGGAAAAACTGAGATACAGTTTGCGGGATAAACATCAAAGCCTGAGCAAAGATGATCGGCATTACACCTGCAGCATTTACCTTTAAAGGTATATACTGGCGCACACCGCCATATTGTTTATTACCCACAATACGTTTAGCGTATTGCACCGAAATTTTACGTGTTCCCTGTACTATCAGTATAGTAAACATTACCACACCAATAAGTGCCACAATCTCAACAATGAAAGCGATCAAACCACCAGCACCGCTATTACGCGAAATGAACTCGTTAGCAAAAGCCATTGGTAACTGGGCTATGATACCCACCATAATGATGAGCGATATACCATTACCTATACCTTTATCCGTGATCTTTTCACCCAGCCACATTACAAATAATGTACCTGCCGTTAATACAAATGTATTAAGGAAGATGAAGGTGAAAGGATCAGCAATAGTCCTTGCATCGGCAGCAACCTGCGATTTAAGGTAACCTATAGCCTGTAAAAAGGTAATACCTATTGTTAGGTAACGGGTCCATTGGTTAAGCTTGTTGCGCCCGCTTTCACCTTCTTTTTGCAATTTGGTAAAATACGGAACGGCAATACCCAGCAGTTGCACCACAATTGAAGCCGAAATGTAAGGCATAACACCTAACGCGAAAATAGAGGAACGTGAAAACGAACCTCCCGCAAACATATTCAGCAATCCTACTAATCCTTCTGCCTTTTGGGTTGATGCTACCGCAGCGTTAACGCCGGGTAAAACCACGAATGAGCCTACACGATATATTAAAAGAAATAAGAGTGTGTTAATAATACGCACTCTCAGATCTTCGATTTTCCAGATATTGGATAATGTGGTGAAAAATTTCTTCATCGAAATTATAACTTAACTATGGTACCACCTGCAGCTTCAATAGCTTTTTGAGCTGTAGCAGTAAATGCATGTGCTTTAACTTCTAATTTGGCAGTAAGCTCACCACGGCCAAGGATCTTAACCTGGTCGTTACGTGATACCAAACCGTGCTCTTTCAAAGTATCAAAATCAACAGCTGTAAGCGAAAACTTTGTTACTAATTCCTGAAGTACGTCAAGGTTTACACCTGTGTACTCAACACGGTTAGGGTTTTTAAAGCCTACCTTAGGCACACGGCGCTGTAAAGGCATCTGACCGCCTTCAAAGCCTACCTTGGTGCTGGTACCTGAACGTGAACCGGCGCCTTTGTGGCCACGGGTTGACGTACCGCCACGGCCAGAACCTGTACCACGGCCAATTCTTTTTCTATTTTTGGTTGAACCTTCTGCAGGTTTTAAATTACTTAAATTCATGATATTAAATATTTTCAACCGCTACCAGGTGGTTCACTTTCCTAACCATCCCAACTATAGCAGGTGTAGCCTCAACTTCCACACTGTGGTTAATTTTACGCAAGCCTAAAGCCTCGATTGTTTTTTTCTGGCGTTCCGTTCTGTCGATCACGCTCTTAATCTGTGTTATTTTGATCTTAGCCATGACTGATTATCCGTTAAATACTTTACCTAAACTAATTCCGCGCTGTTGTGCTACTGTATTTGCATCACGTAACTGGGCTAATGCCGATACGGTTGCTTTTACCACGTTGTGCGGGTTTGATGAACCTTTTGATTTTGCCAATACGTTGTGTACACCTGCCGACTCTAATACGGCACGCATAGCACCACCAGCAATTACACCGGTACCGTTAGCAGCTGGTTTAATAAAAACAAAACCACCGCTAAATTTACCAATTTGCTCATGAGGTACAGTTCCGTTAATGATTGGAACTTTTACCAGGTTCTTTTTAGCATCATCAATGCCTTTAGCAATAGCTTCAGTTACCTCTTTAGCTTTACCTAAACCGTAACCTACAACACCGTTTTCATCACCTACTACTACGATAGCAGAGAAGCTGAAAGTACGGCCACCTTTGGTTACTTTGGCAACACGCTGTATGCTTACCAAGCGGTCTTTTAATTCGATCTCGCTTGTTTTTACTCTTTTTATGTTGATTGTTGACATTTCTCTTTTCGATTAAAAGTTTAAACCACCTTCACGTGCACCTTCGGCCAATGACTTAACACGGCCATGGTACAGGTAACCGTTCCTGTCGAAAACCACATCTTTAATACCTGCTGCGATAGCTTTCTGCGCTACCAGTTTGCCTACGGCTACTGATTGATCAGATTTTGTGCCATCAGCGGTAAAATCTTTTGATAAAGATGATGCTGAAACTAAAGTTTTACCGGTGACATCGTCAATGATCTGCGCATAAATACCTTTATTACTTCTAAATACTGACAGGCGGGGACGCTCTGTTGACCCTGAAAGGCGTTTCCTGATGCCTTTTTTAATCCTGTCTCTTCTTGATAGTTTAGCTCCCATGACGATTATTTTTTAGATGCTGATTTACCTGCTTTTCTTCTCAATATTTCGCCCTGGAACTTAATACCTTTACCTTTGTAAGGCTCTGGAGCACGTAACGAACGTATTTTAGCTGCTACCTGGCCAATTAACTGTTTGTCAATTGATTCAAGTATGATGGTTGGGTTTTTACCCTTATCAGCAGTGGTTGTAACTTTAATTTCTTGTGGTAATTCAAATACATAGTGGTGAGAGTAACCCAACACTAAATCTAATGTATTACCTGTATTGGTTGCACGGTAACCTACACCCACTAATTCCTGGGTCACTTTGTAACCATCGGTTACACCAATTACCATGTTATTTAAAAGCGCACGGTATAAACCATGTAACGCTTTGTGACGTTTCTGATCAGACGGGCGTTGAACCAGTAACTGACCGTCTTCCTGTGCAATAGTGATATCGCTATCAATTGCCTGTTGCAACTGGCCTTTAGGACCTTTTACTGTAACAACATTATCTGCTGAAACTGTAACGGTTACTCCTTGTGGCAGTGCTATCGGTGCTTTTCCTACTCTTGACATTGCTTAAAATTTCTTCTGTTAATAAACGTAGCATAAAACCTCACCACCAACATTTTGCTGACGTGCCTCTTTATCAGACATAACGCCTTTTGATGTTGACAGGATGGCGATTCCTAAACCATTCAATACACGTGGCATATTGCTTGTGCCAGCATATTTCCTCAAACCTGGTTTACTGATACGCGAAATGCTGCGGATTGCAGAAATTTTAGTTATCGGGTGGTACTTTAAAGCAACTTTAATGCTGCCTTGAGGACCATTGTCTTCAAACTTGTAATTTGCGATGTAACCTTTGTCGAAAAGCACCTTAGTGATTTCCTTTTTCAGATTTGATGCAGGAATTTCAACAACCCGGTGGTTGGCTTTAATAGCATTCCTTACTCTTGTAAGATAATCTGCGATTGGATCTGTATTCATTTTATTGTGTTATGACGGTGGTTTCCTTCCCGTAACATCCGGGGCGACCTTCCATCGGTTAAATTCATGAGATTAGAGATTAGAGATTGGAGGTTAGCGAACCTAATCACTAACCTCCAACCTCCAATCTCTGATATTTAGCTTGCTTACCAGCTTGCTTTTTTCACTCCCGGGATCTTGCCTTCAAGAGCCATTTCACGGAATGTAACACGTGAGATGCCAAATTGACGCATATAACCACGAGGGCGGCCGGTTAATTTGCAACGGTTGTGCAATTTTACCGGTGATGATGCTTTTGGTAATTTATCTAAAGCAGCGTAATCACCTGCTTCTTTCAAAGCAGCTCTTTTTTCAGCGAATTTAGCTACTAATTTTGCGCGCTTTACTTCACGTGCTTTTACACCTTCTTTAGCCATTGCTATTTTGATTTTTAAATGGTAAACCAAATTGTTTCAACAACTCCAATGCTTCAACATCGTTTGTTGCGGAGGTTACAAAGGTAATATCCATACCTTGGATTTTATTGATTTTGTCAATATTTATCTCAGGGAAGATAATTTGCTCAGTAATACCTAATGTATAGTTGCCTCTTCCGTCAAAACCTTTATCGTTAATGCCTTTGAAGTCACGGATACGTGGCAGGGCAACAGCGATCAAACGATCCAAAAACTCATACATTGTGTTGTCACGCAGGGTAACACGTACGCCAACCGGCATATTTTTACGCAACTTAAAGTTTGAGATATCTTTTTTAGATTTTGAAGATACTGCTTGCTGACCAGTGATGGTAGTTAACTCAGTAATGGTGTTTTCGATCAATTTCTTGTCGGTAGTTGCACCACCTACACCCTGGTTAATGGCAATTTTCTCCAATTTAGGAACCTGCATTACGCTTTTGTACTGAAATTTATCTTTCAGTGCGGTGCGGATTTCGTCCTTGTATTTTGATTTTAATCTTGGTACGTAAGTCATTACTTAATTTCCTCCCCTGATTTTTTTGCTACCCTTACTAATTTGCCGGCGTCATTTTTTTGACGGCCAACACGGGTTGGATTTCCTGATTTAGGATCAACCAGCATTAGGTTTGAAATATGTATAGCAGCTTCTTGTTTAACAATTCCGCCGTTAGGGTTAGCAGCATTAGGTTTAGTATGTTTAGATACCATATTGGCACCTTCAACAATAGCCCTGTTTTTATCTACCAAAACCTCAACGATTTTGCCTTGTGATCCTTTTGAATCGCCGGCGATAACTTTAACCAGGTCGCCTTTACGGATCTTTAATTTTACTTTCTTTTCCATGTTACAATACCTCCGGTGCTAATGATACAATTTTCATAAATTGTTTCTCGCGCAGTTCCCTTGCAACAGGGCCAAAGATACGTGTACCTCTTGGCTCGTCCTGGTTGTTTAACAACACAGCTGCGTTATCGTCGAAACGGATATATGAACCGTCTTTTCTGCGGATCTCTTTTTTAGTGCGCACAACTACGGCTTTTGATACGGTACCTTTTTTCACGTTACCTGATGGTAAAGCGCTTTTTACGGTAACCACAATTTTATCGCCGATTGATGCATACCTTTTACCGGTACCACCCAATACACGGATCACTAAAACTTCTTTAGCGCCGCTATTGTCGGCTACTGTTAATCTTGATTCCTGTTGTACCATCTTATTTAGCCCTTTCTAAAATTTCAACTAATCGCCAGTTTTTGGTTTTGCTCAGCGGGCGGGTTTCCATGATCAATACTGTATCGCCTACGCCACAAGTATTGTTTTCATCATGAGCCTTGAATTTGGTAGTTTTCTTTACGAATTTACCATAGATAGGGTGTTTCACCTTACGCTCAACGGCCACAACAATAGATTTTTCCATCTTATTGCTTACTACAAGGCCGGTACGTGTTTTTCTTAAATTTCTTTCCATTTTTACTAATGTTTAAAAAATTAATTCTTTTCAGAAGCGGCCGCCGCTTTACGTTTTGTTAATTCAGTATTTAACTGAGCAATTCCTTTGCGTACTTTGGTTATACGGGACGGGTTCTCAATAGCTGAAACTGCGTGAGCGAATTTCAATTTGGTAAGGGTAGCCCTTTCCTCGCTGATTTTAGCAACAATCTCTTCAGTTGATAGGCCCAAAATTTCTGAGTTCTTCATTTTTCTTTGTTATTTGTTGTCTGTTGGTAAGTTTAAACGTTGTATTGTTTCTATTTGAATGGTGAAATTCGGCATCTAACTTCACAACATTAAAACTTTACAACTCTTCAACTAACTCCTCAATTTATGCTTCTACGTAATCCCTACGTACAATAAATTTAGTTTGCACTGGTAATTTCTGTGCTGCAAGGCGTAAAGCCTCTTTAGCAACTTCCAAAGGCACACCTTCGGCTTCAAAAATGATCCTTCCGGGGCGTACTACCGCAACCCAGTATTCAGGAGCACCTTTACCTTTACCCATACGTACCTCTGCAGGTTTCTTGGTTACAGGTTTGTCAGGAAATATCCTGATCCAAACCTGTCCTTCACGTTTCATAAAACGTGTTACAGCGATACGTGCAGCCTCGATCTGACGGCTGGTGATCCATGCCGCTTCGAGTGATTTAACACCAAAAGATCCGAATGAAAGTTCAGCACCACGGGTGGCTAAACCTTTCATCCTGCCTTTTTGCATCTTTCTGAACTTCGTTCTTTTTGGCT
>NZ_DASVOB010000551.1:0-2815 GCF_036383575.1 Mucilaginibacter sp. | reverse complement strand
TACCTTTAAGAAAAACGAAGAGATCTACAGCTTTTTGGCCGATGAAGCTGATAAGCGCGGCATCTGGCTTATCCAGGGTTTTTACAACATCATCGTATCAAAACCATTCGCCGAAAAAAATAACCTGAAAACGCAGGACAGGAACCGGCACATCGTACCCATTATTGCCGATTATACCCGTAAATCTATCGCGGCCTTTGTACAGAAATACCCTAACGTAGGTTTGCTGGTTACGCTGGGCGAAGCCATGGAGGGTGTTGGGCAGGACGATGTCGATTGGTTTACCCAAACGATAATTCCGGGAGTAAAGGACGGTTTGAAAGCTTTAGGCCGTACCGATGAACCGCCGATCGTGCTTCGGGCACATGATACCGACGCGCCCAATGTAATGAAATACGCCAAACCACTTTATTCAAATCTATATACCGAGGCAAAATACAATGGCGAAGCGCTAACCACCTATGAGCCGCATGGCCCCTGGGCCGATCTGCATCGCACCCTAAGCAGCATTGGCACCGTGCAGATAGAGAATGTTCATATCATGGCCAACCTGGAGCCTTTCCGTTATGGCTCGGCCGATTTTATCCAAAAATGCGTGCAGGCCATGCATACTGTTTATGGTGCGAACGCTCTGCACCTATATCCGCAGGCATCTTATTGGGATTGGCCTTACACTGCTGATAACACGGGCGGAAAGCGTTTGTTGCAGTTGGACAGGGACTGGATCTGGTACAAGGCCTGGTCGCGCTATGCCTGGGATAGTAAGCGAGACAGGGTCGGAGAAATCCGTTACTGGGCAAAGCAACTGGCCGATAAATATGGATGCGATCAGGCTAACGGCGAGGCAATTTTAAAAGCTTACGAAGAGTCGGGCAATATCTCGCCCGAACTATTGCGCCGTTTTGGCATCACCGATGGTAACCGCCAAACCATGACCCTGGGGATGCTGATGAGCCAATTGGTTAATCCCGAAAAATACGGTCTGTTCTCTTTGTTGTATAATTCGGAAGGGCCTGTTGGTGAAATGATGAGTGAGTATGCTGAAAAGGAGTGGAAGCACCAGCCGCATGTAGGCGAAACACCGGTTAAGGTTATTGACAGTGTGATATTGCAAGGCAAAAGAGCTGTTGAGGCTATTGACAAAGCCTCTCCTCAGGTAAGTAAAGACAGTGCGGAGTTTGATCGCTTAAAAAACGATATGTATTGCTATAGTGCTATGGCCAATAGCTATGCTTATAAGGCAAAGGCAGCTTTATGGGTACTGCGCTATAAATATTCGGATAGTGTTGCCGATCTGGAAAAGGCGCTACCCGAGCTGCAAACCAGCCTGGATTATTATAAACAACTGGTGAAGTTAACCGAAAATACTTACCTGTATGCCAACAGCATGCAGACTAAGCAGCGCAAAATCCCGGTTGGTGGTAATGATGCCAAAATGAAAACCTGGGTTGAGCTTTTGCCTGTTTATCAAAAGGAACTGGACAACTTTAAACGGAATATCGATTCGCTGAAATCGCCGCAAACACAACAAAAGCAAAAGGAGGTTACGGTTTTGAAGGATGAACCTGTGAAGCTTGAAAATAGTGGCAGTGGTAGTAGCAGTTATCAGGTAAATTCAGGCGAAGCGGTTTATGCCGATACAACTGCCCTGATAAAAAATACCGCAAAAGAACTGGCAGGTTTAAAAGGGATCAAGCTATCCAAGGCAGATCAGCAGAAGAATGGTACAACCATCAGTTTTAAAAATGATAAACCGGTAAAAGTGCTGGTTGGCTTTTTTAACAACAAAATGCCGCAGTACCTGCCCGAGCCTCAATTGGAAACAGATGCCAGTGCGAATGATTATGGCCAGGCCGATATCAAGATTGCCAATGCTATTCAAATTGATGGCTTGCCGCCCGTAAATATCCATACGTACACCTTTAAAGCCGGGGCAAATACCCTTACCTTAGGTAAAGGCGCGGCGCTGGTTTTGGGTATTGTTGATGCAGACGCCAATGTACCGGTTTATGATGCAGGCTTGAGTAATGAAGGTAATATCAAAGATTTACGCTGGCTTTTTAATTGAGACTTATGAAAAGCAGGAAGAATTTAGTTGTCGTAATGCTCATGTTTGGGGTTGTGCGGGTATTTGCCCAATCACAACCACTAAAGCTTTGGTATAAACAGCCCGCCCAAAAATGGACTGATGCTTTGCCTATCGGCAACGGCCGCATAGGGGGCATGATCTATGGCGGGGGGGCTGAAGACCATATCCAATACAACGAACAAACCCTATGGACAGGCGGCCCGCGCGACTATAACCGTAAAGGAGCCGTGAAATATTTGGAGCCTATCCGCAAACTGCTTTCCGAAGGTAAACAAGCCGAAGCGGAGGCAATGGCCCAGCAGCATTTTATGGGCATGAAGAGCAATGAGTTGGGTTATGCTGCTGATTCGGCAAAGTGGTTTAACGCGATGAAGGCCAGTCGCCCGCCGCTTGAGAGTAAGGAATGGACACCCATTACATTGCCAACCGAGCAGGGCTGGGAAACAACGGCCGGTTTGGAGGGGCTGGATGGTGCAGTTTGGTTCACGACGACTGTTAATGTACCTGCTGATTGGAAAGGGAAAAACCTGGTGTTAAATCTTGGGCGCATCCGCGATATTGATTTTACTTACATTAATGGGAAGCGCATTGGCTCCACCAATGGCACTGCTTACCGCAAATACACTATTCCCGCTGCCGACTTGCATTTCGGCAGTAATCAGCTATCTGTTCTGGTGGTTAATTTTTATGATAAAGGCGGATTCACCAGTAACGCCAAAACTTTAT
>NZ_DASVOB010000550.1:0-9193 GCF_036383575.1 Mucilaginibacter sp. | reverse complement strand
TGTCATGACCGCGCAGCCATTTTTGAGCCATAAACCAAGGGTTATTCAAACGGCCGTACTCCTGCGCGTATTGAACCAAACCAGGAACACCCATCGGGCCTTTATAAATATCTTCCAGGTCACGCACGTCGTAATCTGCCGAACCATATACCTTAAACATATAAATGTAGCTATTAGGACCATAGCTCACATCCGGAATATTTGGAGTATATTGTTTGTTGAAGTTGATGTTTCCGTCGATAGTCAACTTAGATGTGATATTATAACTGGCGTTAAGACTGAAGTTATCAGCGTTTAACTTGGTATTAGGGAACATACCCTTTTGATACAAGTGAGTATATGAAAACCTTGTGTTATAATTTTGACCACTTGCCGCAACAGCTAAGTTGTTTGTAGAAATAATACCGGTTTGTCTAAAATTAGCAAAGTTATCTTTACCACGGGCTACCCATGGCGTAGGCGTACGTTTACCGGTAGCAGGATCATAAGGGCTATCATACTGGCGCAATAGCTGACCTTCAAAACGAGGGCCATATTCGCCTAAACGGTTTCCATTATCATACAAGGCATCAGCAGACGGCACATAAACGTTGCTATTGTCTTTAGCCTGATACTCATAATGATAACCATTACCGCGACCATATTCAGTTTGAGCCTCAGGTGAAGCAATCAAACCACCTTCAAATAAGGTACTGCTGTTAACGTTAACTTCCCAGCCTTTTTTATCGGTAGTACCTTTTTTAGTTGTGATTATGATTGCACCATTGATACCTCTTGAACCGTACAATGCCGCAGCGTTAGGGCCTTTTAACACAGTGTAGGTGTCGATATCGTCGGGGCTGATATTCCAGGTATCCGAGTTGATAGGGCTGCCATCAACTACGAAAAGTAGATCTTTGCTACCACGTAAAACAATTTCAGGACGGCCCAACAACTCGGCGTTTGTACCTACTGTTAAACCTGCAACTTTACCTGCTAACGAGTTAATAGGGTTAGGCTCGCGGGCTTTAACCAATTCCGGGCCTTTAACTTCCTGAACTGTATAACCAAGTCTCCTGGTTTCCTTTTTAACACCGTAAGCTGTTACAACAACTTCAGATAATGCTTTTGAATCGGATTTTAATTGAACGGAAATATTGGTTTCGGTACCAATGGTTACTTCCTGCGGCGCATAGCCAATAAATTTGAAAGTTAGTACCTGGCCCTTAGCAACCGCAAGAGTAAAGCGGCCTTCGGTACCGGTTACCACTCCAATAGTGGTACCTTTAACCTGCACGTTTACGCCGGGCAAAGGCTGATTGGCTTCGTCTAATACGATACCTCTGATAGTTAAATTCTGTGCGTATGAGCTGCCATAAGCAAGCATACATACTGCAAAAAGAATTAACAATCTTGAAATTTTAAGTAAATTTTGTTTCATTGCAATACAGTTAGTTTGCAACGAAATTATTACAGAGGTATTAAGGGAAGGTTCTCAGATCAATAACATAGGAATAAGGAATTATAAAGAAATGTTTTTTTCAGGGCGATTTCACTACTTAATGTTAAATATGCTTTAATTCTTTTAACATCTATGCAATTTGGCATACAGCAACCCTAACTAACTCAAAGCCAAATATTAACAAAAAAGAGCCAAAACCTTTTTGATCAGGCTCCGGCTCTTTTCTTTATACTTTATACTGATTTTCGCAAAGGTTAATTACAGCCTGAAATTAAGCGATATGTAGGGATACCAGCCTTCGCTTGAATGTCCGGCTAATATTTGCAGTACTGTTAAGCTGGCAGGTGCAAAATACAAACCGCCACCAGTGCCGGTATGCCACTTATCTGAATGTTCATCATCAATCCAAACACGGCCCGCATCATAAAAGCCTACCAAACCCAACTGGCCTGGTAAAATATAGCTGGCTATGTCGGCAAGTTTAATCCGTCCCTGCAAATTATTAAACACCATATTCTTGCCGGCGAAACGGTTTTGCAGGTAGCCAAGCAGGTTCCCCTGTCCGCCCAAAAACATAGATTGATAAAATGCCGGTTTACCGAAGCTTACACCTCCCCCAACACGGTCGGATAATACAATTGCACCTCCAGGGGTTAGTTTTTGATAATAGGTAAACTCGGGCTTGATCTGTACCAATGATTTTGAGTAACTGTTAAGGCCTGTATACCCCTGAGCCGTAACAGTAAAAAAGAAACCTTTTGTAGGCAGGATATTATTATCCCGTTGATTGGTGGTATAGTTGATCAAAGCCCCAAGGTGTGCTTTATCTTTTCCAACTGTTAAGCTATCATATGAATTGATAAGCGACGATTGGTTAATAAATCGCCCGGTATTGTCTGAAAGTTTTAGATGATAAAACTGGAATGAAGGCCCGGCAGTGATATCGCTGTTTTTGCCGGTATGCCAGCGTAAAGCCGGGTCAAACTGGTAAATATCAAACCGGGTACGATAAAACCTCCGGTAACCTTCAAATTTGTTCAGCACACTTTCATTTCCGAGGCCAAAAAAGTTCACGGTGTTATCCGGGGATTGAATATTGGCCCTCATCACAAAGTCGGCTTTACCAAAGGCATCAATCCATTCTCCGTTATATTTTATCCTGAATGCATCAGTGGCAAAAGAATGAGTGATCATTACCTGCTGCAAGGTTGAGTAAGGAAGTTTCCGGAAGCCATCGTGCCCGGTGTATTGAAAGCCCAGGCCAAGTAAAAAGCCGTCATCCTTATTCAAAGCAGCTGTTGCAAGCGGCATCCATACATTATATAGGTTAGTAGGTAAAAATTGCGTGTTTGATGTATCGTTAGATAAGTGCTTGCTTAATCTACCGGTGTTATCAGCAAATGTCACGCTATCCTTACGGCCATAAAATTGGATCCTTTTGTTTGAGCTTTTAACCTCAACGGTTTTGTTGCCGATACTATCAATAAGCCGCAATTTTATTGGTGAATTACCATTATTGATCACAACCTGATCATCACCTGCCGAAACATACAACCTGATCTCCTGTGTAATTTCGGGCTTGTAAACCATATCCATAAAGCGGCTTTTAGTTTCCCCATCTTTATTTAATTTATCCACCGTTATCCTTGTTGCCTTATCTGGGGCATCTGAAATAGTTATCAGCTCGTTTTTGTCAGTAGTGCGGATATCAACTATCCGGTTAATGAACTTATAATACTGGCTCATGGCAGCTGGAATATTATCCCGGCGCTTTTTTAGTATAGCCAATAGTTCATCGTGCCTGAATTTATCGCTTTCGGCCGGCAAACGCTTTAAACCGGCTTCAAGCACCGCGTCAGTTTCGGCTTTAACAAACTCATTGGCAATTTGCATCCATCGCTCATAGCTTATTTGCGCATCGGGATACTGTTTCATGAAGCGTGTTTTAAACAGCGAATATTTCACATGCGGAATGTCTCCGGTAAAATCTTCAAGCAAAGGATCAATCCAGGGCAGGGCTGCAATGCTTGGAAAAACGCCCTGCGTAACGTGAAATACCTGGTCACGATCGCGTGGCACAGCGGTATAGGTTTTTCCTTTACCATTTTTGGTATCGGCCCAGCGCCATTGATCTTCGTGCCTGTCCCAATCACCTGTTAAAAGGTCAAGCATACGGGCACGCAAAAAGCCTTCGCCATCCAGCCTGTTGTCATAGCTTTTAAGGAGTTGCGCCTCCATTTTTAAAGTATTATCTGATGATCCGGTAGGTTCCCTTTCCTCTATCAAACAAACCGTACCAACAAACACCTTACTGTATTGCCCAAGCGCGGGGTCTTCGGCCACAACACCTATAACCGGGTTGGCATGCGGCACATGTGCTGCTTCTGCAAGCGGAGGTACTATTAATGCAGAATACGGATGCTGGCCGCTAAACTCATCGCCAACCCAATCAACGGCAAAAGTGCCCTGCAAATTTTCGGGCAACAGTTTATCCGGTGTTTTTTCAACGCTGCGCAATACCCACTCACGACCGCTTTTATCCTCAAGGCGCAACGATTTTGATTCCAGGCCGCCGCCTTGTTTAATAGGAGTTAACCCGCCATTTATTTGCGACAGCTTTATAACCGGCAGCTTCACTTTCATGGCCCAGTCCTTACGATAGTTTTCGCCGAACAGCCAGCGGTGAATCCCGCTTACATTATCATATGAAGCATGTACGCTTACAACTGTACTATCCGGAAATTTTTGCCAGGCCGTGGGAGCGATAGCCTGCGCATTTGCGTACATCGCCGAACCTGTAAGAAATAAAAAACTGAGTAACTTTTTTGTCATGAGGCAATGTGTTTAAGATGTAGGGACTTAAAATACTATAAACTGTTTACAAGATGCGTACCAAAACACAACTATTTGATTTACATAAACTTATAAACAACAATACAAAAACAACTAACGATATATCGTTAATGATTAAAAAATAAACCTAAATAACGCAGCTATTATATAGCAGCTTTCTATCTCCGGTTAATGACATGCTAATATTTTGATAAAAATAAACAATCCGCAATTACTTTGCACATCGGACCAGAGGTTATGCTATTACATAGTTGATATTGACCGATAAACATTTCTTATTATCCTCTACCGGTTTTTATAGATTTTGTTAGTTTTATACCTTGCTCTTATAATATATATGTACCGCAACGACAAATCGCCACATATCCTTAACGCCGCATCAAACTTATTGGGTTTATGCTTTGTGGTACTTACCTCATTAAAGTTTCTGAAACTTTCCGAACGGACCTATATTGATGAAACGGTGACCATAGCACTGGTTTTCTTTATGCTGAGCTGCATCCTTTCATTTCTTTCTATCAGGGGTAATATTAAACCGGGCGGACGTTCGGAAGCAATTGCCGACTATTTATTTTTAGGCGGAATGACGGTGTTGTTTATTACCGCTATGCTGATCATATTTAAGGTGATGTCTTAGTAGCCGATTTTGCACATAAAGGTTAATATCGGTCAAAAAACTGTCAAAAATTCGGCAAATTCCCGTACTTGAAAAAAACCGCCTAAATTAGCTATTCAAAACACCAAAAGCGCTTTGTAAGAAAAATTTTGCAATAGTGTAAATTGGTTGTAACTTGTATTTCAATTAACCTTACTGCATTTTAATACGTTCTTTTTATTTCTCTCCTGTACTATTACGCTCTGTTTTAATAAATTAACAGAACGTGATGATTGTTAATAAATAATTTACTGCAAATTATGGCTTAACGATTTGATAACCCAGGGTTCTCATTATTTAAAAGTAACCCTCCTACATTTATCAAATCATAAGTTTTAGCCGGATTTGGTTGCATCCTCTTATTTAAATTCTGAATAAGGAATTTACAAAGAGTTTATACTTATGATGTTTTAATATTTGATATGATACTTACTCAACCTGACAATATTACTGTGCTATCCGGCCAATTTTTTTTCACGACCGTTAATTACAGAATCTTTCCAAAATCGGTTCATACCTTAATGCCTTTCACTAACAAAATTTCAGGAATTAACGCTAATTGAAATAAAAGGATGAAGAAAATATTATTCATTACCGGTTCAATTAACCAAACCACTCAAATGCACCAGATAGCCAATGAGCTGCCTGAATTTGATTGCTGGTTTAGCCAGTTGTTTACTGACAACCCTACGCTTAATAACATTATTAATAATACTACGCTGCTTAGCGGCACGGTGCTTTCTACCAAGTTCAGGCTTATCTCAGAAGAATATCTCAAAAACAATAACCTTCAGATAGACTTTCAAGCCAGAAAAAACAAGTATGACCTGGTAGTTTATTGTACCGACCTGATTGTGCCGAAACGGATGCAAAACATCAAAACCATTTGGGTACAGGAAGGGATGATTGACCGCTACACCCCCTGGAGCCGCGTTGTAAGAGGGCTTAAGCTGCCCCCTACGTTATGTGGTAATACTTCACTGAACGGATCATCAAATATATGTGATGTGTACTGTGCTGCATCAGCAGGTTATAAACAATATTTTATGGGCAAGGGTACCGAAGAGCGGAAAATTGTAGTTACCGGTATGCCTAATTATGATAACCTTGTTCAGCATGTAAACAACGATTTCCCGCATCATAATTATGTAATGGTTGCCACTACCGATATGCGCGAAACCTTCCGCATTGAAAACAGGATAGCTTTCATTAAAAAGGCAGTAAAAATCGCCAATGGCAGGCCTTTACTCTTCAAACTTCACCCAAACGAAAACTTTGCCCGGGCCGAAAAAGAGATCCGCGCCAACACTCCTGCCAATACCCTGGTGTACAGTAAAGGTAATACCAACCAAATGATAGCCAATTGCTGTGAGCTTATCACCCAATATTCAACCGTGGTTTATACCGGCATTGCTTTGGGTAAAAAAGTTCATTCACTTTTTGATGTTGATGAACTTAAACGGCTTGCACCAATACAGAACGACGGGGTATCGGCAAAAAATATCGCGGCCATTTGTCGCGGCTACTTAAATCACACCGGTAGTAAAGAAAGCTTTGATCCGCAACTGGCTATGGATAAACACCTGGTTAATAAGCCGGAAGTTCAACTAACCGAAGAATTGATTGCTAACTGGTAATAATTTTACCGTGAAAAACAAGATACTAATAGTAGTACAGGCCCGCATGGCATCAAGCCGGCTGCCGGGTAAGGTAATGCTGCCTATTTTAGGCAAAAGCCTGCTTGCCCGGATGGTTGAGCGGCTTCAAATGATCCGGCATAAAGCCGAGATCATCATCGCCACATCTGAAACACCGGATGACGACATTATTATAAACGAAGCCATCAACATAGGTATCCCTTATTACCGCGGGAGCCTGAACAACCTGCTCGACAGGCATTACCAGGCCGCGAAACTTCATGACGCCGATGTCATATTAAAGATCCCGTCTGATTGCCCCTTGATCGATCCGCGTATTGTTGATCATGTGTTGGATTACTTTTTTGCCAATCAGGATGCCTTCGATTTCGTAAGTAACTTGCACCCGGCCACTTATCCCGACGGTAACGATGTGGAAATCATGACCATGGCTTGCCTTACCAAAGCATGGAAAAATGCAAACCGCCCTTTAGAGTTAGAACATACTACGCCTTATATCTGGGAAAACCCGCAATTATTCAGGATAGGTAATGTGAGCTGGCCTGCGGGTTTGGATTATTCCATGTCGCACAGGTTTACTATTGATTATGCCGAGGATTATTACTTCATAGAGCGTGTATTCCGGGAATTATACGCTGACAATAATCAATTCTCCTGCGATGATATCCTTAACCTGCTCAATCAAAAGCCGGAGATCTATAACATTAACGCACAATACGCAGGTGTAAACTGGTACCGGCATCATATGGACGAATTAAAAACCATCACATCCGGCCAAACCAAACAGGCGCCCACCAAAAACTTACAGGAATTATAACAAGCGAATGATAACAGTGGAGAACAACAATTACCAGGAATTAACGGATACCGCTCTGAAAGTAAGGGAGCATATCATCCGCATGTCTACCGATGGCGGGTGCTTTACAGGTGCATCACTATCTGCGGTGGATCTGATCGTTTATTTATATAGTCGTTTTTTGAACATCAATAAGGATAACCTTGATGATCCAAACCGCGACTACCTTTTTCTATCAAAAGGTCATGATGTACCTGCCCTATACGGCACCTTTGCCGAACTGGGTTTATTAGATAAAGAGCGCCTTAAAAATCACCTGTTACTTAACGATCATATTTACTGGCACCCAAACACTAAAATCCCGGGCATTGAATTTCACTCAGGCTCTTTAGGTCATTTACCTTCAGTAGCTATTGGCGTTGCTATGGACCTGAAGATCAGCGGCAGCGCCAACAAAGTGGTTTGCATTTTGGGCGATGGCGAACTAAACGAAGGTACCTGCTGGGAAGCCATGCTGGTGGCTAACGCTTATAAATTGGATAACCTGCTTTTTGTGGTTGACCGTAACCATTTCCAGGCCAATATGCGCACGGAAGATCTGATCCCGCTGGAGCCCCTTACCGATAAGTTTGAAGCATTTGGCGCGGCAGTTAAAAGAATAAACGGCCACAGCTTTGCCCAACTTGATGAAACCTTTAATGCTTTCCCTTTCCAGGCCGGAAAACTAAATGTAATTATTGCCGATACCGTGCGCGGTAAAGGTTTGCCAAGTATCCAGGAACGTGCCGACAGATGGTTCTGCAATTTCAATGCAGACGAGATTGAGCAGCTTTTATTGGAGCTGCATGGCCAGCACAATACAACATTAACATCAGAAACTTTAGTGGTGCGATAAGATGAGTTACGAAGAACTTTTAACCCAAACAGCCCTTGCCAATGAGCAGGTGATTGTAATGACCGCCGAAAACCGTGCACTGGTACGCAACCTGCCCGGCATATTAGGCAAACGTTTTATTGATACCGGTATTACCGAACAAACCATGATCGGTGCAGCTGCCGGTCTGGCTTTGCGTGGCCGTACCCCGGTTGTACACGCACTGGCGGCCTTTTTAACTATGCGCGCTTTTGAGTTTGTGCGTACCGATGTTGGCATAGCCAATTTACCGGTTAAGCTAAGCTCGTTTATCCCTGGTTTTTTATCGGATGGTAACGGGCCAACGCACCAGGCTATCGAGGATATTTCTATCATGCGTGGCATCCCTAACGTAACCGTGTTTGCGCCGGCCGATGAGGACGACCTGGTAAAAATGCTGCCCCAGATATGGGAAAGCAAAAGCCCGGCGTACACCCGCATTAATACCCGTAAAACCACTTATATCCACGAGCCTTTTACCATGGGCAAGGCCGAAATAATAGCCGAAGGTACTGACGTAACCATTTTAACCTACGGATTGTTATTTGAACAGGCGCTGATCGCCGTTGAGATGCTGAAAAGCGAAGGCCTTTCTGTTGGTTTGATCAATATGCGCAGCCTTAAACCGGTTGATGAGCAGGCTATCCTGAAAGCATCCGCACAAAGCAAACTGGTGGTTACGCTTGAAGATCATTTTTTAACCGGTGGTCTTTATACCATTGTAGCCGAGGTTTTATTAAAATACCGCACTACGGCCAATGTATTGCCTATGGCCCTGAACGAAAAATGGTTCAGGCCAACGCTCCTTCCTTCTGTATTGGAGCACGAAGGCTTTACAGGCAAACAGATTGCCGAAAAAATACTGGGCTACCAAACT
>NZ_DASVOB010000549.1:0-8648 GCF_036383575.1 Mucilaginibacter sp. | reverse complement strand
TTACTTATAAGCTCAGTATCTTCAATCCCATATTTTATGGCTCAAGCCTGGTTTATCCTTCGCTGGGCGATTTTTGTATCAATATCCTGGTCATTTTTTGGTTTGTAACTTTTGTGTACAGGCAGCGGCGCAAATTTTTGAACGATATACAAAATAAAACTACCGGCTACATTATAGTTGTTATTTCTATTCTAACACTTATAGTTGTATCAACTTCATTGTTAAGTTTGTTTTATGGCTTGGTTATCAACTCAAAAATTAATTTTGATGTAAATAATGTACTCAGCTTAACGGGGTTCAGCATGCTGGGCGTATTAATGCTGTGCTTTAGCTTTTTGATATTTTACCTGCTTAATGAAATCGTTTTAACCGTATGTCTGAAGTTGAATGTACCGCGAACACATCAGCTATTCCTGCTCTTATTTGGAATAGCCATAACTACCGTTGTGTTTGCGTACTACCACGAATTTACGCTGTTTTATATATTATGGGCGCTGCTGGTATTGATAAGGGGCTATAGTTTCATCTATTATAAAGAGCAGCTTTTTGCTACTTCGTTTTTAGGCATCGTGTTTGTTTGTGCCCTGATAGCGGCCATTAAGCTTAACCATTTTGAGGACTTGAAAGAGCACGAGACCCGGAAAGCCCTGGTACAAAAGCTGGAGATCCCGGATGATGCTACCGCCGATTATATTTTTAAAAAGGTAGAGAATCAAATTATTACTGATACGGCCATAGTACGCTATTTTACCAATGGCCTGCACAACGGCGAGTACCTTAAAACCCGTTTTCAAAAGCTTTATTTTGATGGTTATTTGTCAAAGTATGAGTTTAAGGTTCATGAATTTGATGCCAATGAACAACCAACATCGGCAGATAAAAACTACTCGCTGAGTGTATTTAAAGATCTGGTGCTATATAGTTCATTTAAGGTATCCGACTATTTTTACCGCGAGAATGAATCTTTCGGATACCAGAACTACTTTGCCATATTGCCTGTAAATACCAGTAACAAGCAGTTGGGCACCATCGTAATTGAGCTTAAATCAAAGCCGCTACAATTATCGGGTGCTTTTCCCGAGCTCCTTATTGACGGCAACATCAACCCGGAAAATGATTTTAAAGATTACTCCTATGCTTTTTATAGTGATAACAAACTGCTGAGCCAGCGTGGTACCTACGTTTATTCGCTTGATAACAGCGAATTTAAAACCGACCTGAAAAAATACACCGAAAAAACTACGCAGAACCACAGCAACGCCTGGTATGAAAGCTTTACAACATACAATCATCTTGTTTATAGACCCAGCGAAAGGAACCTGATCGTTGTAAGCCGGGAGGAAAACTCTCTTTATTATGCGGTTACTTCGCTTACTTTCTTTTTGGTAGTGATATTGATCTTCAGTGCGGTTATTATCACCTTAAAATGGTCATGGGCCCGCATCAAGATCTTTAACATAGCCGAAGACGGGCTGAAGATCAATTTCAGGATAAATTTTGATAAGGTATTGTACAAAACCCGTATCCAGATCTCGATGATCCTGGCCGTAGTGGTGACGTTGGTGCTTGTGGGCTTTATTACCTTTTTATCCATCAGCAACCAATATCATACCCAACAGGAAAAAATGATCAGGGATAAAATAACCCGTATTGCATCCGCATTTGAAAACGGTCTTTTTACCCAATATGTTGAGCATATAAGCGAGGAAAGCCAGGTTCATTTTAACGAGCTGGCCAATACTTATGCAACCGACCTTACCGTGTTCGATACCAACGGCCTCCCTTTACTAACTACCCAGCCCAAAATTTATGAAAACGGCCTGGTGGCCAAACGAATGAATGCCCGTGCCTTCATATTTTTGAGCAAACTGCAAAAAACCGAATTTGTAAACGATGAAAAAATCGGTGAGTTGAGCTACAAAGCTGCTTATGCCCCTATAACCCTTACCTCATCAAACAAAACAGTGGCCTATATCCAGCTGCCTTACTTTAGCAATGAAACGGATTACCGCGAGCGTATAAGCTCGTTGCTTAATGTAATGATTAACGTTTACGCTATTGTTTTTATAGCGATAGGTTTGTTTGCTATCATTATAGCCAGGCAGATAACGGCACCGCTAAACTTTATACAGCAAAGTCTCAGCAAAACCATCTACGGTAAAAAGAACGAGCATATTAAATGGTCGCGCGATGATGAGATCGGGGCATTGGTTAAGGAGTATAATAAAATGATCTCGGCACTGGAAAACAGTGCCCAGCGGCTTGCACAATCCGAACGTGAAAGCGCCTGGCGCGAAATGGCCAAGCAGGTTGCGCATGAAATTAAAAACCCGCTGACGCCGCTAAAACTGGGCTTGCAGCTGCTTGATAAATCATGGAAGGATAAGGACCCGAAGTTTGATCAAAAATTTGAGCGTTTCAGCAAGTCGTTTGTTGAGCAAATTGAAAGCTTGTCGTCAATAGCTTCGGAGTTTTCGGCATTTGCCAAAATGCCGGATACACGCATTGAGCCGATCAATATTTTTGATATGCTGAACCAGGCGGTTACCATTTTTAAACAAATGGATAATGTACAGATTGCTTATCAGCAACCCGAAGGCATATTCACCATCAATGCCGACCGAGACCAGCTATTGCGCTGTTTCAACAACCTGTTAAAAAATGCCATTGAAGCTACCCCTCATGACAGGAAATGCGTTATAGATATCAATTACCTGCTAACCAGTAAAAATATCCTGCTTACTATTAAAGATAATGGTAACGGGATCCCTGAAGAGATGCGCGAAAAGATCTTTGAGCCAAACTTCACCACCAAAAGTTCGGGAACGGGGTTGGGACTGGCATTCATTAAAAATTCTATCGAAAACGCTAATGGCAAAATATGGTTTGAAACAACTATGGGCGTAGGTACTACATTTTATTTAAGTTTACCGGCCGCTTAATAGCAGATGAAATTTTTATTCCTGCATTTTTGAGGTGAATAGAAACCTGCATTTATTAAACCGAAAAACATGAACAAAATTAAACTACTATGCCTTGGGTTAATTTCGCTAACCGGCAGCGCGTTTGCTCAGGAAAAAGGTGTGCCCACCCCACATTGGCGGCCCGCATATCATTTTACGCCGCCGGCTAACTGGACCAACGACCCCAACGGGCTGGTATTTTTAAACAGGGAGTTCAATTTATACTATCAGCATAATCCATTTGAAAATAAATGGGGGCATATGAGCTGGGGGCACGCCACCAGTAAGGACCTGGTAACCTGGAAACATCTTCCTGTTGCCATTCCCGAGATACTTACAAAAGATACTACTACCTGGATCTATTCGGGTTCGGTGGTTTTGGATAAAAACAACACCAGTGGGTTCGGCATAAATGGCAAGCCGCCGCTGGTAGCCATTTTTACTGCCGATCAGCCTAAACAGAAAAAGGAATCGCAGTTTATTGCCTATAGCAATGATGGTGGTTTAAGCTATAAGCAATATGCGCACAACCCGGTTATCGATCTGAATATGCATGATTTTCGTGACCCTAACGTTTTCTGGTATCAGCCAACTCAGCAATGGATCATGACCGTATCGATGGTTGACGATCATAAGGTGCGGTTTTACGGCTCAAAGAATTTAAAGGAATGGAACAAGCTAAGCGACTTCGGCCCGGCCGGTTTTACGAAAAATGGCTGGGAATGCCCTTCGTTATTGCCATTGGTAGTTGACGGTAACCCGGCAAACATCAAATGGGTACTCTTCGTTTCTTCGGGAGGGGAGCACGGCCCGCTGATCCAATATTTTGTTGGCGATTTTGACGGCACAACCTTCAAAAGTATTAATGATAGCAATAAGGTATTAAAAGTTGATTATGGCGATGCATTTTATGCCGCGATAGCCTGGAGGGATGCCCCTCAAAATAAAAAGATCTTGTTAGGCTGGCTCCAAAACGGCAGACCGGAAACTTACCCATGGAAAGGGCAGATGTCCATTCCTCATGACCTGTCGCTAAAAACTACCGGTGATGGACTGGTACTTAATCAACTACCTTCCATATTCGTAAGCAGGTCGCTGAATAAATATGCCCGGGGAGAAGCTGTTGAAAAGAAGAATATCAATATCAGCGCTTCAGGGTTAAAGTTACCGGATAATGGAAATGCTTATTGGATTGACGCGGAGTTTGATATCAGGAACGCTAAGAAGGTAGGGTTTAAAGTAGCCGAAAAAGCCGGGACGGATAAAAAAGTAATGGTAGGCTACGACACAGAAAAGCAACAGCTTTTTGTGGATTGTACCGGTTCGGAAAAAGATAATAAGTCGCCGGAAAATTTGGTACAGACGGCTCCCATGAAAGCGGTAAACGGTATTGTTAAAGTGAAGGTATTGCTTGATCGGTCATCGCTGGAAGTGTTTGGTAATGATGGCGAAAAAGTGATCTCAACCATGATCTATCCTGATAGAGATGCTACAGGTTTAGCTTTGTTTTCGGAGGGAGCAGCGGTGGTGAAGAGTTTAAAAATGTGGGATTTGAATAGGGGGAATTAAAGGAAGAGGGGATATGAATGTTTTCCGGGAATTGCACATTCATCCATTGTATGCAGATACACAAGCAGAATGCTTGTGGTGTTTTAGGACGAAGTTACGCTGATGCTAAACTTCGACCAGAGATGGAAATAGCTCCCGTTACTGATCAATTATAATAAATAGCAGGCGCAATTTTTATATCTTTTTAGTAAGTGTAGCTTTTATATAAAGCGCTACGCTATTTGAAAACTCCTCTGATCCTTGTTTATTTAAGTGAAATACATCTGAGAATTTTTCGGGCCGAAAGTTAAAGTGTGGATCTGATGAATAATCCAGGAATGTTACGTTAGGATATTGTCGGGTAAGCTTCACGATCAGTTCCTTTTCTACTGTTTGATTGTCCAGGTAAAAAGGGTTTTTTAAAACGGTGGGCGAAATAATAACCAATGTTTTAATATTTTTTTTGGCGCTGTTGTTCAAAAAGGTTTTAAAATACCTGATACCCTTTTCCTCCGGAATATCCTTACGCTTTTTAATTTTTAAATAGCGTTTATTCATTCTTAAACTATAGTCATCTACTTCAAGTTTAGTCATTTTACCTTCCAACGGTAAATATCCATTATCGTCTTTTTTTACAGTTTTAGGGAATAACGCATTGGTACCCAGTATAAATATTGAGGAATTGAAAGGGTAGGTTTTCGATAAAAGTTTGTAAGGTTCAAACGGACTGATCTCCCGGATATATTTGATAAACTCCGGATGCTTGTCGCAATAAGGCAACAGGATACTTAACTTTTCGTATTTAGACTGGTCAATTCCTAATTCTCTGGGGCTGATGTCTAATATGATGAGTTTGGGTGTATGCCTGTTTAACGAAATTTCTTCCATGGCGGTTGAATAGGGTATCATTAAACCATCCCGGCCCGAATCATAACAACTCAACCCTACTATTTTAGATATAATGGATGGTGAGTAATGACGGACTGCCCTTGAACTCCCATAGATCATAATATCTTGCCTGGCGCTATCAATAGCATAAGTTGTTTGACTAAACTGCCCAACACGCTGACTGAAATAGATTTTTCTGAACCCAGCACCCACCAGCTGATCAAATAATATCAATACTACAAGAAAAGCGACAGGTTTAATCAGAAACTTAGCAAAAGACATGGTTTTCATTAAAATTGAAAATATATAAACTGGCCACCATTAAACACTCCTAAAAGCACTATCAAAATAATGGTAAATGCTACTGATCCCCATCTTAAAGCAATATTGGGTGAATTAAAGAAATTGAATTTTTCCGGATAATATTCCATTTTATACTCCACTGCAAATAATAGGAATATTGCTAAAATAGAATGAGCAAAATTACTTATCCCGTCACCAAAAAATGGTTTCGCCCCAAAAGATCTTAGATCATGTATCAATGTAAAGGCATCCGTAACGCTATTGGCCCTGAAAAATATCCAGGCGAAGGTTACGAATAAGCCAGTTAAAGCCATGTTTCCTATTCGTATTGCCGTGGCGGCGGCCTTGCTTTGCGGCTCCTTGCGTAAATATGGTTTAATGATCATGTACACGACAGAATATAAACCATGCAAAATACCCCATATAATATAAGTGTAATTGGCACCATGCCATATTCCGCTTACTAAAAATACAATAAACAGATTGAAGTATTGTCTTGGTTTTGATACCCGGTTTCCACCCAGTGGAATATATAAATAATCACGGAACCAGGTTGATAAAGAGATGTGCCATCTGCGCCAAAAGTCCTGGATGTTAGTTGCAAAATACGGGCGTTCAAAATTTTTCATCAGGTCAAACCCCATGGTCCTGGCGCAACCAATGGCTATGTCGGTGTAGCCCGAAAAATCGCAATAAATTTGTACCGAAAAAAAGATAGATGCGATAACAATAGTAGTTCCGTTATGTAGTTCCGGATTGTTATATACCGAATTTACAAAAATGGAGAGACGATCGGCCACTACTATTTTTTTGAAAAACCCCCAAAGCATCATTTTTAACCCTGATTTCATTAATTCATAATCAAAACGATGCTCCGTATGCATCTGGGGGAGGATATTCTGAGGTCTTTCTATTGGACCGGCCACCAACTGTGGGTAAAACATTACATACAAACTGTAAATACCGAAGTGCCTTTCAGCCTTTTGATTGCCCCGGTATACCTCAATAGTATAACTCATGGCCTGGAAAGTATGGAATGACAGGCCGATAGGTAATAGAATAGTTAAATAAGGTATCGGGTCATGATAATTAAATTTCCCCAGAAACCTATCTATATTGAGATTCAGGAAGTTGAAGTATTTAAAAATCGCCAGGATACCTATATTGGCTATTAAACTTGCGGCTAAAAGAAGTTTCCGGCGCCGCTTGTCTTTGGCCTTTTCAATATATATGCCTGCCAGGTAGTCAATTATAATAGTAAAGCCTAATATCAGGATATAGATGGGCACAAAGGCCATGTAGAAGTAGCAGCTTGCCGCTAAGAGTATGATCCATCTAAATCTGTAGGGGAATGCAAAATACAGGAAGGTTACTATTATATAAAAGAATATGAAGTTTATAGAGTTGAAAAGCATAATTTATATAAGTAACGTGAGTTCGGGATAGGAAAGCTGTAGAAAAAGAGAGTAAAGGGGATTGTTTTTTTATAATTGATTGATTAATAATCAATTTGTTATTTGTTTTAAGGCTCGGTACTTGGAGATAAAAGTACAGAAATTTTTGTAAACGTTGACGACTTATTGCAAATAAATGCCCCCAGAACTTGAAAGGCAACTTATCGGAGATGGGGGCTTTAGGCAAGGTCTTGCTTTTAATATTTAGCAATTGCATAGCTTCTTCATTGGAAATCCACCGGGCGGATTATGGGAATTACCTCACTAAATTTATTGCTGATCAATTAGAGCCTGAATATGGCAGCGGGTTTTCGAAACGGCAGATAGAATTATTTCGCCAGTTTTACCGCACGTTCCCAATTGCGAACGCACTGCGTTCGCAATTGAGTTGGAGCCAATATAAAGTTATCATCAGGCTTGATAGCCAGGATAAACGCGATTTTTATATAATGGAAACTATGAAGAGTACGCCAATTGGAACGTTAAATCTATAGCAGTTTGTGGGAAAGGTTGCTAATGAGTAATGTACCCGCGTTATGCAAAATCCGCAAGGTTATTTATATTCACAAACCTTTTCGCCATTAATGAAAAAGCGGTTAACATTGATTATCTTATTTATCCTGGTGCGAAACGCAACGGCACAAAAAAATGCGCTGAGACAGATTGCTGATAGCATTAACGCGGAGGGGGAGATGCTTTATCGTTCTGAATGGGCTTCAGTTCATAGTACGCAGATTTTTACCTTCGGTTTCGGCAGAAAGAAGCTTCTGTCTGGTGGATATTTTTCTTATGAGACCGAAAAAGGAATGACCACTATCTTTTTTTCTAAAAATGAGGATCCAGTAGTATTAGCGACAGTTAAATTCGACCATAGTTTAGACTCGTCTAAATACGGTATCGACACCACAACAAGAAAATTTACCGAAATTGAAAAAGACTTCTATATCATCCGGTCAAAAGCTGCACAGGTTGTTTCAAACGACACGCTCTTTAAATTCTATCAAAATACCAGTTTAAATCTTGTTCCTATTATAAAAGATGGGGCAAAAAAAGTATATGTCATCACTGCACAAACAGCACCGGATGAAGTATTATTAGGGAATGATTACCTGATCAATTTCGACAAAGACAATGATATAATTAAAAAAACAAAGCTTCATAACAATCTTATTCCCTTGGGAACTGGTGGTAAAGAGGCAATAAAAGCATCCTCACATCAACATTTAGATGAAACGAGTCCTTTTATTACCGCAACAGATATTTGTGCATTTAAATTATGGAAGAGAAAGACTACTTGGGTAATTAGTTTCATTGTCTCAGCCGGGTATGTATCTGCCTGGCACTTTCGCGATGAATTTTTAGAAATTCTGACCCAAGCCGAATGGGAAAAATAATGAAAAACAAATAGCATTAGGGTATTCAAGCCTTCTAATGGGAAAGAAAACGATTATTTAAATCGGATGTGTAACCGATATAGATCTGATTGAAAGCT
>NZ_DASVOB010000548.1:0-7958 GCF_036383575.1 Mucilaginibacter sp. | reverse complement strand
GTTAAAGTTTTAGTGGTATCCGGAGTTTTTATTGTCGATAAGTAAAAAAGGGATTTGAAAAGGCCGCAATCAGTCTATAGGGACTGAGGTACACGCCATCATCCGGTAATAAACAGAACCAATCACACCAAATAATAAAATGATCAAAAAATGTACAAAATTAATGATGCCGGCGCTGATGTTCATAGCGCTTATTGGCATTCAACCGGCTCAGGCACAAACGGGCAAAGTACAATGGCAGGCCAAATGGCTGCGCATTGGCTATCGAGAAGACAGTATAGCACGCCCGGCCCAATATTTCCAGAAGCACTTTGTAGCCGATAAAAAGATCAAAGCGGCCACATTGTACATTACTGCTCAGGGCTTATATGAAGCAAACATCAACGGCAAACATGCAAGTGCATCCTACCTTACCCCCGGTTGGACTGATTATAATAAACGCCTGCAATATCAGGAGTACAACGTAACTGAACTGTTGCAAAAAGGCGATAATAACCTGACTGTTGCTGTTGGTGATGGCTGGTTTCGTGGCTATGTAGGTTTCGATAACATCCGTAACCGTTACGGCAAACAATCGGCTATGTTATGCCAGCTTGAATTAACTTTTACTGATGGTTCCAGGTCAACGGTAATCTCAGACGAAAGCTGGAAAAGCGGCGAAGGACCGATCCGCTCTTCATCTATCAACAATGGCGAAATAATTGACGCTACAAAAACGGTTAACTGTGATCAACCCGTGAAAATAGCCGAGATTGGTTATGGCACGCTGATCCCGACCGAGAGCAATCCTATTACCAAACATGAAACTTTTAAACCTATCAAGATCATCGCTACCCCATTAAAAGAAACCGTAATGGACTTTGGCCAAAACCTGGTAGGCTGGATCTCTATTAAACTTAAAGGGCAGGCGGGTGATACAATCAGGATCCGTCATGCCGAAGTACTGGATAAGATCGGCAATTTTTACACAGCTAATTTGCGAAACGCCCAGGCTATGGCTACCTATATACTGAAAAGTAACGAAGAAATGATCTTTGAGCCCCACTTCACTTATTATGGATTTCGCTACGCCAGCATTGAATGGATAAGAGGTAAAAAAGCGATCGTACCCGATGCCGCTGATTATGATGCAACAGCCATTGCTTTGTACTCCAATATGAAACCCACTGGCACTTTTACTTGCTCAAACCCCGATATCAATCAGCTGCAGCACAACATTGTATGGGGGCAAAAGGGCAACTTTCTCGACATTCCTACTGACTGCCCGCAACGTGATGAGCGTTTAGGCTGGGTTGGCGATGCACAGGTTTTTAGCCGTACCGCATCGTTCAATTTCGATGTCAACAGCTTTTTCAGCAAATGGATGAAGGATGTAGCGGCAGATCAGCAGCCGGATGGTTCCGTTACACACGTTGTGCCGGATATATTAGGCGGCTTTGGCGGATCGGCCGGATGGAGCGATGTAGCTACCGTTGTGCCATGGAATATGTATGTAGCTTATGGCGACAAGGCCATGCTGGAGCGACAATACCCAAGCATGCAGGCTTGGGTGGGCTTTATGGAAAAAAACAGCACCAATAATTTGTGGAACAAAGGCTTCCACTTTGGCGACTGGTTAAGTTACCGCTCACCTGACGACGACGGCAGCGATGCCATAACCGATAAGTACGAAATTGCACAATGCTTTTATGCTTACAGTACCGAACTGCTGATAAAAGCAGCAAAAGTATTGGGCAAGGCAGATGACGTAAGCCGTTACGAGGCATTGCTAAAAAACATCAAAGATGCCTATTTCAAAGAGTATGTTACCGCAAACGGCCGCGTAATGAGTAATACGCAAACAGCCTACGTGCTGGCGCTTAATTTTGATATGTTGCCTGAAGCTAACCGCGCTACAGCGGCTCAGTTTTTGGTAAATAACATCAAAAGCTATGGTAACCACCTTACTACAGGTTTTTTAGGTACCCCGTATTTATGCCATGTATTGAGCCGCTTCGGTTATACCGACGTAGCCTATACCCTATTATTGCAGGACACTTACCCAAGCTGGTTATACCCGGTAAAAAGGGGGGCGACAACCATCTGGGAGCGATGGGATGGCATCAAACGCGATGGCAGCTTTCAAACGGTAACAATGAACAGCTTTAACCACTATGCATATGGCGCCATTGGCGATTGGATGTACCGCGTTATCGCAGGTCTGGATACAGAAGAATCGCCGGAGGGAGTAGGTTATAAGAAGATCATCATCAAGCCACATCCCGGTGGTAAATTAACATGGGTGAACCTCGACTATGAGAGCCGCCAGGGTAAGATCAGCGTACATTGGAAAATTGCAAATAACAAATTTTTGATGGACGTGGTGATACCAAAGGGCACTACCGCGCAGATAAATACTCCCGATATCAATGGGGCTAATTATAAAGTACAAAACGTTAGTTCGGGCGTTTACCATTTTGAGAATTAGTTTACCCAAAGCGGACACCTTTCCGATTCATTATCAGGTGTCCGCTTTGAAATACTGACACGTCAAAAATAAATCAGAATAGCTTCAATTGCTAAATCGATTTATAGAATATTATTTTTATATTGCTAAACCAATTAAAAACCGATGCGATTTTATTTTATACTCTTACTAATCATCTCTGCGTTAGCTTGCACCAAACCCGCCGCTGCCCAGACTGCCGGTTTATCAACAGCACAACGCCCCTGGAATGCGCAGTGGATAGCGGCGCAGGGAGATAACGGGAAAACATATGGTGTTTTTTACTTTCGAAAAAACATCAATTTAGCTGCAAAGCCTAAAGTTTTTGTCGTTCATATATCGGCCGATAACAGGTACAAGCTTTATATTAACGGCACCCTGGTATCATTAGGGCCTGCCCGCGGCGATACTTATTATTGGAACTATGAAACCGTCGACCTTGCTCCTTATCTTTCTGCAGGAAAAAATACGGTGGCGGCGTTGGTATGGAATGAAGCTCAATACAGTCCGGCTGCTCAGATCAGTGTGCGCACAGGTTTCATTTTACAGGGCAGCTCTCCTACCGAAGAACTATTAAACACCAATGACACATGGAAAGGCGTTCAGGATATGGGACATCAGCCAATTCCCGGTTATTTTTTTGCTGCCAGCAAAGGTGAACTGGTAGATATGAACAAAGCTATTAAGGCCGACTGGACAACTGCCGGATTTGATGACAGCACCTGGCCCGCAGCCGGTAAATTGGCTGATGGAAAACTCAAAGGAATGGCTTGGGGTATAAACTGGGCGTTGGTGCCATCCACACTGCCTCCGAGAGAAATGACATATCAACGTTTGCTTAAGTTACGCAGCGCCGCCGGCATAAATACACCGGCGGGCTTCCCGGAAACAAAAGCCGCCTTAACCATCCCGGCAAACACGACAGTCTCTTTACTGCTCGATCAAACCTTTGAAACAAATGCTTTTGTGACGTTAAATTTCAGTGGCGGCAAAGATGCCGGAATCTCGCTGGGTTATGCGGAGTCACTGTATGAAAAGGGCACCAAAGGCGTTAACAAAGGAAACCGCAATGATGTAGACGGTAAAGAGTTTGTAGGCCGGATAGACAGTCTGGTGGCCGACGGCAGTAAAGGACAATCCTTCACAACACTCAACTTTCGTACTTACCGCTACATCAAACTCCTGGTAAAGACAAAAGATGAGCCACTGGTAATAGATGACCTGTACGGCACTTTCACCGCATACCCTTTTAAACGTAGCTCGGTAATGAATACAGATAATGCCGAGATCACGCAAATGCTGGATATCGGCTGGCGTACCGCAAGGCTCAACGCCTGGGAAACCTATACGGATTGCCCGTATTATGAGCAGCTGCAATACATCGGTGATACCCGGATCCAGGCCGTAATAAGCTACTATAACACCAGCGATGACCGGCTGGCACGTAATGCACTCAACCAGATGGATCATTCGCGTTTGCCCGAAGGTATAACCGCCAGTTGCTATCCCTCAAACGGCACACAGGTTATCTCCCCTTTTTCGCTATGGTATATCGGCATGCTGCATGATTACTGGATGTACCGGGGCGACAACGATTTTATCAGCAATAAACTACCCGGAGCACGTGGGGTATTGGATTTTTTCAGCAAATACCAGCAGGCTGATGGTTCAATAAAGGATACCCCTTATTGGGCCTTTGTTGACTGGGCTGGTAATATGTGGGGCGAAGTTAAGGGCAAGGACGGCAGTGCGGCCATTTATGACCTGCAACTACTTTGGGCATACCAGTGGGCAGCCGAAATGGAATCCAAAATTGGATTGAAGGATTATGCGCAGATATATAACAGCAAGGCCACTCAGTTAAAGGCTACAATACAGCGTAAATACTGGGACCCGGCTAAAAAACTATATGCCGATACAAAAGAAAGGAATGGCTATTCGCAGCATGTAAATTCGCTGGCCATACTTACAGGCATGGTAAGCAGTGCTGATATGCCCGCCCTGGCCAAAAAGCTACTTAACGATAAAAGCTTAACCCAATGCTCCGTTTATTTCAAATATTATTTGCACCAGGCATTGGTAAAAGCCGGTTTAGGTAATGATTATATGAACTGGCTGGGTATTTACCGGGAAAATATGGCAATGGGACTTACTACATGGGCAGAATATTCGGACGTGAACACTTCCCGCTCCGACTGCCATGCCTGGGGTGCCAGTCCTAATATAGAGTTCTTCAGAACTATTTTAGGGATAGATAGTTATGCGCCCGGATTTAGCAAAATAAAAATTGAACCGCATTTAGGAGCTATAACCAAAATAAGCGGGGCAATTCCCCACCCGGACGGCAATGTTTCAGTAGCTTATGCTTTTGAAAACAGCAAATGGAAAATAACTATCAGCCTGCCGCAAAAAACATCAGGGATATTAGTTTGGAAAACTAAAACCTACAAGCTAAAAGGAGGCTACAATTCATTTATGATTTAAAATTTCGGCAGGATTTACTCAGGCGTACTTTATTAACTCGAGTGATAAAGCTTCCAGTAAAGCAGTCCCTTTCAGCAATTGCTGCTCATGCAAAGCCTTCGGTAAATCCTGCACCTGCTTTCCGCCCCGGATAAAATTGTGCATGTACCCTATCGTACGCTCCAATTGTTGCGGTTCAGGCTTTCGTCCGGCTAAAAATAGCGAAATGATCACTGCGTTAATGCGATAGTTCAATACCTGGATCTGCTCAAGTCTGGGCAGATCCGCCTTTCCGGGTTCTACACGGGCATGCCTGAGGCCTTCTGACAATCGCGCCAAACGGAGGTGCGCTTCCTTCCGGGCCAGGCGAATTTCCTGCAGCGCCGCTTCTCCGGCCACAGCTTCTAAAAACAATAGGTTCCCGTCCACCGCAGCATGTGCCAGCTCATCCAGCTCCTTATTGATCCAGACCGGAAAAATAAAGATACCCGCAAAAGCCAGTACACAGCCTGCCAGCGAATACCAGAGCCGGGCTGACATTATTGTAGCCGGCTGACCATGATAAAGGCTCAGGCAAATCACTACGCAAACCGTGATCCCGGTCACGCTCCGGGCATAGACAGATCGGTTCCAGGCAAAAAAACACAACAAGCCCACCGCTGCGATAAGCAGCAGAACTGCAGCAGGCTTGACCAGGAAGAGCAGCAGACTGGCCAGCAATACCCCTGCGGCAGTGCCGGATAAACGCTCCAGGTTCCGCTGCCAGGTCAGTGCAAGCTTAGGCCTCGCTACGATTACAATTGTCAGCAGAAGCCAGTAACTATACTGGTTGGGGGCAAAAAACAGGGTTGCTAAATATCCTATTGCAAATAATAAAGTAAGCCGGAGTGAAAAACGCAGCACCGGCGAGCGGAGACTGAAATGGGCCCGTAATTTTGAAAGGAGTGCTACTTCATTAGGCAAAAAAGCGTCCGGTTCAGGCAAATCTTCTATTGTGGCCTGCTCATCTACAGCTATTTCGGCCAATAAATTGCGGATTGCAGAAGTATTGATCAGGATACCATTGATAACAGAAGCATCCTCTCTCTCCATCCTTCCTGCCGCTACAGATAATTCACCGGTTAACCGGCTATAATGGGTATCGTTCGGCACTGTGTTCAGTGATCTGGATACCGGCACAGTACGGCTTAATTGCCTTGTTTCTTCGGATAGTAACGTAATCAGTTCAGCTGTCAGCGGCAATGCGCCCGTTTGTGCCAGCCTTTCACGTACAATTGCATAATCATAATGCATGGCTGTCACTTGCTCATATAAACCGATCACCCTGATCGCCGTATTGAGCTGATGCCGGGCATTCGGGCGGTCGCTGAGTAATAATTGTCTGACCAATTCCTGCTTTTCAGAAACCCGCAGGTGCAGGGCGATAGTTTTCCGGTAAGCTTCATTCAGTGGCATAGCTGGGTCATAACAAGCAGCCTTGGCCCCCAGGAAATCAGCCGTCGCCGATAAAGCCTCACGCAATGCCTGGTACAACGAACGGAATGGCAGGATCAATACCTGCACCAGGCTTATGGCATGGAACCAGGCACCGCCCGCAACAATGAAAGCGCTGAATAACAATGGATCTTGGGGCCGAAGACCTAAAGTAAAAACCATCAGCACGATACCCATTGTACCCGCTGCTGCAGACCTGCCACCTAAAGCCGCCGTCATAGAAAGCAGAAACGTGAATATAAGCAATACCAATCCAGTGAGGATGGGCGAGGACAAACTGGCCGAAAAGATCATCGACACCAGGAAAAAAATCGCGAAGCTTTGTAGTGCTGTCAATGCCTTGTTACGGCGGTTTCCAGGCAAATCAGTCAGGCTGATCAGCAACGCGCCTACCCCTATACCAATGCCCACCTGCCGGTAGTGCTGATAAAGCAGGACAACGGGCAGCAGCACAATCACTGTATTGCGAAAAGCATCAGCGACGCTTTCGGTTAAACGGAAATGAAACAGAGGGGCTTTGATCTTAAACACACCACAAACTTAAAGAATACTTAGGCCTAACAACAAGTAGGTTAAATTTAAACATCTCACTTGTGCCGATACCTTCACATTATTTAAAAAGTTCCGGATAATATCTTGAGATCATATCCTTCTCATCACTCTTCAGTTCGCTCAATAAAATAGGGGCATCCTGGGGCCTTACCCCTTTCTGATTGATGCGGTTCATTAAACTCCAATCCTTTACTGGTTTCTCCGGCGATGGATCAGCCGGCTCTTTGGCGGGCAGGTCATACCTTGTAAAATCAACAACCATTTCGGGCGTGTTTTTATGCCAGTTACGCAGTGTTGCCAGTCTAAATTCCCTGTTCATATACCATTTGATCTCCTGGTTACCCCAGGAATTGCCAATGCCAAGTCCTTTTTCTTCAAACCGATAATTCCAGCGGGTGTTATCGCGGTAATGGTTGCGCCAGATCTCACCGTATTCGCCGAAAGTAATGAACTTAACATCGGGCCAACGTTGTACAGTGGCACTTGTCCATTTATCCAATGCCCGGTATGCCAGGGTATCGTCCCAATTCTTACGTTCAGCTATTTTTACCAATGCAGCTTCCCATATATTGGGGACCCAGCCGAAGCCGTTTAGTTCAAAACCACGGTCAAAATGGATAGCCTGGGTATGCATAACCGAATAGTGGCCGATATCCAGCCCCCAATCCCCGTAACTCTCTATCGGACCAACACCGCGACGGCTTGCCGCACCGTTAAAAGGCGTGGTACCCCACACATTGCCGCTTTGAAGCGCACACAGAAAGTCAACGCTCCAACCATCCAGGTTCACACAATCTATAAAGTCGCTTTTGCCCTGGGCCGGCTTGCAAAAGTGTTCTTTTGAAGGATAGAAAGGGTAAGAAGGTGAGCCATCCGCACCACCGCCATCCGTTTCATGCTGGCTCCAGATAACGGCATGTGCCACATGGATATCTTCCTTTTCAGCCAAATAGGCAAGGTTATC
>NZ_DASVOB010000547.1:0-6489 GCF_036383575.1 Mucilaginibacter sp. | reverse complement strand
CGGCTAAGATCAAGCCCATGAAGGCTACCCTGGTTGACGAGCCTTTTGACGATCCCGACTGGCTTTACGAGGTTAAGTGGGATGGCTACCGGGCTATTGCAGTGATCGACAAGAAAGGAGCGGAGCTCATCTCCCGTAATAATCTTCCTTTCGAGAAATACTACCCGATCAATAAATTATTGAAAGACTGGCAGATCAACGCAGTAATTGATGGCGAGATCCTGGTGTTGAACGATAAGGGGATTTCCGACTTTGGAGCCCTGCAAAACTGGCGAAGCGAGGCTGATGGTAACCTGGTTTATTACGTATTCGATATTCTTTGGTATGAGGGCAAAAACCTGATGAATTTGCCCCTTAAACAACGCCAGGCGATATTGACATCTATCCTCCCTACAAATGATGACCGCATCCGTCAAAGTAAGGTTTTTGATACCGGCGGCATCGAATTTTTTAATGCTGCGGAACGGATCGGTCTGGAAGGTATCATCGCCAAAAAAGCAAGCAGCGTTTATACTTCGGATCTCCGCTCAAAGGAGTGGCTTAAAATAAAGGTACACCGGAGGCAGGAGGTGATCATAGCGGGCTTTACCAAAAATGCAGGTACTTCCAAATCGTTTAGTGCATTGGTACTTGCCGTATATGATGATCAGGTCGAGCTGCAGTATGTGGGCAAAGTGGGTACAGGTTTTTCTGATAAACTGCAAAAGGAAATGATGGAGCAGTTTAAGCCGCTTATTACAGATAAAAGTCCGTTTGAAGTTGAACCTGATGTAGATAAGCCATCGCGGTTCAGGCCGCAGCGTTTAGGTGCAAAGCCTACCTGGCTCAAGCCCGAGTTGGTTTGCGAAGTTGCATTTGCCGAAGTAACCGGCGATGGCGTGTTCCGGCAAGCCTCCTTTAAGGGAATGCGTACTGATAAAAAGGCAAAAGATGTGGTGCTGGAAACCCCAAAGGATACTACTGAAACGGTAGAAGAAGTTAAAAGCACTGATAACGATAATCATGCTAAAGCTATTAAACCCGTGAAAGATACAGATCGTAAAACCCTGCTTAACCCTAAAGATGAAACCCAGGTGCGCAAAATTTGCGGACACGAGCTTAAATTTACCCATCTGAGCAAAGTTTACTGGCCTGAAGATGGCGTTACCAAGCGTGATATGTTTAATTACTATTACCAGGTTGCCGATTATATTTTACCTTATTTGAAGGATAGGCCAATGTCGCTCAACAGGTTCCCTAATGGTATTCACGGGCCAAGTTTTTATCAAAAGGATGTAAAAGGCAAAGCGCCCGACTGGATCACCAAAACTTTTCCTTATACCAATGGTGAAGGGGAGCATAAGGAATATCTGGTAGGATCAGATGAATCTTATTTGTTATGGATGGCCTCATTGGGATGCATTGAAATGAACCCATGGTTTAGCCGGGTAAAATCGCCGGACAACCCGGATTATTGCGTGATAGACCTCGACCCTGATAAAAACACGTTCGACCAGGTTATTGAAGCCGCTTTGGAGGTAAAAAAAGTATTGGATGCCGTCGATGTGCCGTCGTGCTGCAAAACGTCGGGTTCAACAGGGATGCATATTTATATTCCGCTGGGGGCTAAATATGATTACGATCAATCGCAGCTATTTGCACGGCTCGTTGTGGATATCGTTCATAAACAAATTCGAGGTTATACCAGTCTGGAACGTACGGTAGCCAACCGGAAAGGTAAAATGTATCTCGATTTTCTGCAGAACCGCCCTGGTGCTACCATTGCTGGCCCGTATTCATTGCGGCCCAAACCGGGCGCTACGGTTTCTATGCCCTTACATTGGGATGAGGTCAAACCGGGGCTCACCATGAAGGATTTTACCATTTTTAATTCCATTGACCGCCTTAGGGAAACTGGCGATCTTTTTAAAGGCGTACTTGCAAAAGGTATCGATTTGGAGAAAACTATTAAGAAGGTGAAGAGTGTGTTTGAGTGAGCTTATGGTCACGAGTAAAATTATGTCATTGCGAGCGTAGCGTGGCAATCGCACGGAAGCAGAGCGGCCCTGTATAGTATGCGATTGCTTCATCGTTCCTCCTCGCAATGACATGTTGTATTATCTCACATATTTAATAATAACTTTTTACTAAGCTACAGCCGCCGACAAGATCACCCCATTGTGCGCATTTTCAACGCCATTGGCATAACCATTACTATCGATAAACATCTTTTCATTTTCGATGAGGAAATGTGCCCCGCCAACAAAGAAATTCCCTTTAATAGTGACCACATGATCAGGATGCTGCGCGTGAATTTCATTCAGCACATGGCTTGATAAACCTGGATATTCATGCGGATCGAACTGGTAAACGTCCAGTAGAGGCTCGGCATGCCCGGGTTGAAATACTTTGATGCGGCCGCTGGTTACATCAATACGTACGTTGGCGCTGTTTTCATTGGCGTTGGCATTGATCCTGATGGCCTCGCCGTTTGGCGTGTTGATATTGGCATCAATGGTAAGCATTTTGCCTTTATGCTCATCATAAAATGACAGCACCCTCAAAAACTCAATATTACTAAGTCCATCACTATAAGTGAGCGTGTTTCTTTCACTTAAAAAAATGGTAGTCCCAAAAATGAATGCATGTTTCATAACGGAAATTTTTAATTGGTTAATTGATAATGATAAAATTACCAAAAAGCCAAAATGTTTTAAAATTCCATTATTCTTTCCATGGCGAATGCAGGATGCAATCACAAAAATTCTTCCGGTGAAAATTGGGGATCATGTAGGCACAAACATCGGCTTTGATATTACCGAAAGTGGTTTCTGTTTTATGCTCAAATCCGCCAAAAAATGTAGGGATGATCTTCTTTTTAAAATCATTGCGCGGGAATGCTGTAATGATCTCTTCCCTGTTGGCATCACTCAAATTTTCATATCCTTCACCCATTACGTCAAGACCAACGCCCGAATACATCAGGGCAACCTCGGGTTCTTTATGCTCGGCAATGCCAATGGTGGTGTGCAGGACAATAGTATCCCAAACCAGTTGCAGCTGATCTTTCGGTAAGCCGTAGCTTGTTAAGAAATCGCGTGCTGCGTTGGCTCCGTCAACCTCAAAACGCTTATCGGGACTGCTGTAATGTGGGGTTAAACCCAGGTCGTGAAATATGGAGCTTACGTACAGCAATTCGGGATCGTATTTTAATTGCTTCCGCTCGCCATTGAGCGAAGAGAAAATGAACACCCTAAGCGAGTGGTTATAAATAAATTCGGTGCCATGCGCTAATAAAAGTTCGGTGGCATGGTTGGCGATAGTGCTATCAGGAATGGTGATCCCGGCTATGGTTTTTACTTTACTTACTGACATGATTTTAATGGAATTAATATGCCTCAAAATTATGCCGGTGCTGCCGGTTAAAAATGTTAAAACCAGCTAATCACATGCCAATATGTACAAAGTGTGAGCGGTATTGATGTGGAGATACCAACGTATTCTTTTTAAAGAAATGGCTGAATTGCTCGGGCGTTGAAAAGTTAAGATGGTAGGCTATCTCCTTTACAGGCTTCGCCGAAAATTGCAGCGATCGCTTTGCTTCGGATATTAGCTGCCCGTTAATAATGTCTTTAGCACCCTTGCCGGCACAACGGTTGCAAAGTTCAGTTAATTTACGGGTGGAGATACCCATCTGCTTTGCAAATTCAGCAACCTCATGGGTGTTTTGATACTGGCGGCTAACCAGCTCCAGGAACTGGCGGTATAGCTGGTTATCATAACTATCAAATCCTTTGCTCAGCGATGCATTGATATTGGCTGTTTTGATCATGATGATCTTCAAGTAGGCAGCCATAGCATCCAGCTTGTTGATGTAGCTGGGTTTAATAAATTCTGTATGCAGGGTTTTAAAAAGCGGATTTAGTTCTTGTATATCGTCGGCTGTTAACGGGATTCGCTGGTTATCTGAAGCATTATTGAATAATACCGCCTTGCAATTATTGGCGCTATCCGGGGCCCTTTCCCAAAAGCAATCGCCAAAGCTTATCGCATAGCCGGTTAAAGCGGTATCGGCAGAAAAGGTAAAAAGCTGGCCTTTTGATATGAGCAACAATTGATTGCCAACAATAGGATAGGGGGCAGTATCGATAACTACCTGGCCTGATCCCGTAGTAATTAGAAAAATGCGGTTATAAGTGGCCCTGTGCACCCGCTGATCATCAAAATTCTGCTCCTCCCAATTTTCGACAGAGAAGGAATCCTTAATGTCCCGGTCGGCAATGATATTCAAATGCTCAGGCTTTTTCATGAGGGTACTATTATAAATTGCTTAGCTTAAAATAACCAAGCGTGATCTTATCTTCCGGAAGATCGGCATTCGGGATAAGTTCTATCTGGTATTTTTCTTTTTGAGCAGGATTTAAGATATCCTCTACATTATAAATATCATCAACATCAACATCAACACCGTATTTATCATCAATGTGCGAGTTAGCTCCGTCAAAATGATTGTGCTTAAAGAAAAGCGTTTCTTTGGCGTTTTTGCCGGCCGATGCAAAATCGTTCTGAACTGTGAGTACAACGTAGTGCTGTTCTTCAAATTTATTAGGCTGATAGCCGCCAAGGTTGATGAAAAATAACTTATTATCCTGCGGGATATTATTGCCTCTTGGCGCGATCTTAACAGCATATCCATCAACCGTATTTACTTCACGCCAGGCATCGATATGGATTTTTTCGGGCTCTGGCCAAAAGGCCTGGATCTCAGGTACCAGGTCGCGAAGCGATGGCGCTATCCCAAAGAACACGTCATGTTGTTCTATATGCCTTCCCGGTGGTTTACAGCCCAGCATCAGCATAAACAGTTTAAGGTTTTCCATAGGCTAAAGTTAGTATAAGCAGTAAAGCGAAAATAAGCGTTTTGTCAAACAACTATCACAAAGTGTTAAAATGGTAACTTTGTTCAACGTTAGCTATGTTTTTTACGTTAGTTGCTATAAGTACGCATCGTATTAAAACCTATTTGATATACATGAAAAAAGTAATTTGTTCAATAGCCGTGCTGTTAACGGCTTGTTTCTCTGTTTTTGCATCAGGCCCTAAAAAGGGCTTGGATACCGCCACCTTTGCCACCGGCTGTTTCTGGTGTACCGAAGCCAAGTTTCAGCAATTGAAAGGGGTTGAAAAAGTGATCTCCGGATTTTCCGGCGGCCATGTGGCCAATCCATCCTATGAGTTGGTTTGCACCGGCACAACCGGTCATGCCGAAGCTTGTAATATTATTTATGACCCTACCAAGATCACGTACGATGAACTGATTGCTGCATTTTTTGTAGCGCATGATCCAACCCAACTAAACAGGCAGGGTAACGATGTGGGCACACAATACCGCTCGGCTATATTTTATCATAATGCCCAGCAAAAGCAAAAGGCCCAATATTACATCAGTAAGCTGAATGCCGAAAAAGCTTATAAAGACCCGATAGTAACACAAGTGGTGCCATACAAAGCTTTTTATAAGGCTGAAGATTATCACCAGAACTATTTTAACCAGAACGGCAGCCAGCCTTACTGCAAATATGTCATCCAGCCCGAACTGGAAAAATTCAAAAAGGTATTTAAAGATAAACTGAAACAATAATGAAAGCGGTATATGTTATAGCAGCCCTGTTCTTTTTAGCTACAGGAGCATTTGCACAGCAGCCCAAAACAATAAAAGGGCACGAGAACAATCCTTATTATTCCAATACCGACACCAAACATTTAAACGTGTCAAATGCCGAATGGAAAAAGATCCTGCCGGCGGCATTATATGCTACGGCAAGGGAGCAGGAAACGGAACGTGCATTCACCGGTAAATACTGGAACAAGGATACCAAGGGTACTTATTATTGTGCGGTATGCGGTAACAAGCTTTTCCGCTCGGATGCTAAGTTTGCAAGCGATTGTGGCTGGCCAAGCTTTTACGAGCCGGTACGCAAAAACAGTGTGATCTACAAAGAAGATAATTCATATGGTATGCAGCGCACGGAAGTGATCTGTGCCCGTTGTGATTCGCACCTGGGGCATATATTTGATGACGGTCCGCCGCCAACACACAAGAGGTTTTGCATGAACTCTGTTTCGCTTGATTTTGTTCCCGAAGGATTTGGGTTGTAAGAGTGTTTTTAAAGGATAACTTAAAACTAATAGTGGGCTTTAGCTTGAATGCCGCTGGCATTTTGGCTAAAGCTCTTTTTTTTGAATATTATCTATCGAGATTGCAGGTTGCACCAGGGGTGCAAAAGGTTTGTAGAAATAAAATAGTCATTTTAGCGTGCCAGAGGTACGCAACTCCTTTTTTGCACATCAATTTACCAGCAAAAGTCATCCATAAGTAAACCTGCAATATTCCCTGCTCAGCTTAAAACAAGTATGAATTAACTTGTGTTATCCACCAACAATCAAGCAATTTTACTTATGCAACTGCAAAGCCTGAAAGATATCGCAAAACAGCTGATGGCCGGAAAC
>NZ_DASVOB010000546.1:0-3786 GCF_036383575.1 Mucilaginibacter sp. | reverse complement strand
TTAAAGGTTGGCAAAAAATTAGGCCTAACTTCGCTGGCATTAGGATCGCGCCAATAAGCAGGTACACCTCCTATAACATAGCATCCCTGGCTTTTAAACCAATTGATCACGTCAAGGCAAACCGCTGCCGAAAATGGATGGTCATTATCATTAAAACCAAAGCCCCAGATACATACTACCGGTTTGCCATTCTGTTTGGCGTATGCCGATGAAGAGGTATATGCCGACATCTTGTTTGTCCAGTCTGTTTTAATTTCTGATTGCATGTTTGTCCAGCCGCCTACATCGTACATAATATAAAACTTACGTCCCGTAGCCTCGGCAGCGGTTTTTACCTTGGCAGTTATAGCATCCCGTACCGGACCTTCGCCTCCGGTTGGGTTAAAACGCTGCAGTGCCGCGCAATCAATGTTATTTTGCTGCATCCACTGAAACTGAACATTTACTGTTTGATCATTAAAGGATGAAAACAGTTTTGCGGGACTTCCATTGTTCAGGTTGGCAAAACCTGTTTGATAGGTGCTGGTGTACTCCCGTACATCGGGCCATGATTTAACGCCAATGTTATTGGAATTAGGTGCCTGGTTATTGGGGTTACACCAGTGCCACCACAAGTTAATAGGCGAACCATCGCCGATAGCAGCAAACCAGCCCTGGTAACCCACGGTAATTTTACCCACAACGTCGCCAACGGCCGAGGCAGCTGTTTTGAGTTTTGGCTGATTATTATTCAACGAGTTGGCCGGGTTACCCGCCAGTTCTTTTTTTGAGCAGGCGCTCACAATGCCTATGATAAGCGCACAGCTTAAAACATAAAGTTTTTTTAAGTTCATAATTTTAGATGTAATTTTTTGATAGATTGGTTTAATAAGAGTAGATACAGGAATAACCTGCAAAAAACCTACGGAGGTTTAAATACGGTAACGGGCATAAATAGCAATATTGGTTTAATGGTTTAACCGCAGCCATTTAGGGAAGGGCGTCGGTTTAATTGGTTGGGAGCAAATAAAGCCGATGCTATTAAAAAATACTTAATAAAAGCTTAATGATATTATGCTATAATTAACTAATGCTCAATATCAATTAAAAAATATTATAAAAACAAAAGCGGACGGCCATCTTACTGGTCGTCCGCTTTTAAATAGATTTATCGGTTTTATCTTATTACCACCACTTAAGCGGAAAAGTTATTTTATCAACCGAACTTACTACCGAATCAGGCTTAAAAGCATAATGGCTCAACTGGTCTTTACTGGCAATGCCGGATAATACGAGGATTGTTTTATAACCCATTTGTACACCACCCTGGATATCGGTTTCCATGGTATCGCCAATTACCGTTGTTTCGGCAGTTTCAAGGCCCAGGAATTTCCTTGCCGAGCGCATCATCACCGGGCTTGGTTTACCGGTTACAAATGCTTTACGACCGGTGGCTTCCTCAATCATGGCTGTTGTAGCTGCTATTCCTAAATTGTTCCAGCCGGGCTTTTTAGGAGAGGGGTCTCTGTTGGTGGTGATAAATTTGGCACCGGCCAGGATCATATCAACAGCACGCTGCACCATCTCTAAAGTAAAATTGCGGCCTTCACCTAAAACAACAAACTCAGGGTCGGAGTCAACAAGCGTGATTCCGTTTTCGTGTAAACTGGTTAGCAAGCCGCCTTCGCCCAGTACAAAAGCGGTACCATTAGGGCTTTGGTCGCCCAGAAATTTGCCGGTAGCCATGGCACTGGTGTAAACATGTTTTGTTTCAACAGTTATTCCCAACCTTTTAAGCTTGCGCACAACCTCAAGACTGGTACGCTGGCTGTTGTTGGTCATAAATGTGAACGGAATATCACTATCAATAAGATTTTTGATGAATTTATCAGCGCCATATATCAGTTCTTCGCCGCTGTAAATCACCCCATCCATATCAATTAAAAGGCCTTGTTTCATGTGGGTATAAAGTATTTAGTTTTTATTAGGTGAGTATATATTAAGCGCCTTCAAAAAAATCGATCAGGCCACCAAAGTAACTGTCGTTCCATCCGTCAACAATGTCGTTATAATCATCATCGGGGATATTGGTGTGTCTCAGCTCGGCCGAAGTGCCATGTTTATCAGCATGCAGCTTGATGGTTACGATAGAGTTATCGCTTTGCCCTTCAAAATACCATTGCTGTACAACTTTTTTATTGGGTTCAAACTCAATGTTTTTGCCTACAATGCTGCCATCCCACATCGAAAACTCAGTACCTGGCTCGGTCGACATTTCGGCAACCTCACCTGTCCAAAGTTCAATAGTAACGGGATTGGTTAAGGCCATATAGATCTCTTCGGGAGTGGCCGGTATGCTGTAATATTTTTTATAATCTTTCACCCACGCAATTTAGCTGAAATAATTTAAACCTTCACAGGGCCAATTGGCAAAACAGTTCTTCCGTAAACCTCATTCAATACATTGGCAATGCCTGTATAAATGGCGGAAGCGCCGCAAATAATGCCTTCGTAACCGGCCAGGTGTTTTATGCCTGCATTACCCGTAGCATCACCAGCTACTAATAGGAAAAATAATATGGTTAATGATGCAAAAACAAACTGCAAAGCGCGGTTGAGCCTTAACGTGCCAAAAAACAACAGGAAGGTAAATACACCCCAGATGCTCAGGTAAGCGATCATGGCGCCTTCAGATGGGGCAGTACCCCAGCCAAGCTTAGGCATTACCAATAAGCCAACTAATGAAAGCCAGAAAAATCCGTAGGAGGTAAATGCTGTTAGGCCGAAGGTGTTATTCTTTTTAGCTTCGATAACACCGGCGATAACCTGTGCCAGGCCGCCGTAAAATATGCCCATGGCTAAGATCATGGTGTTCATTTCAAAAAAGCCGGCGTTGTGGATGTTTAATAAAACGGTGGTCATACCGAAAGCACATAGGCCAAGCGGCGCCGGATTGGCAATGCCATCCTTCACCGGTACGGGTGTAGTAGGGATCATAGTAGGTTTTAGTTTATTTGGTTTGTACCGCAAGCTAACTGATTTATAAATATTAAGCAAGTTTTTCACAACCCTTAACTTACTTTTGCGTTAACTAAATACCTATGCAAAAATTAGTATTAATACGTCACGGTGAAAGCGTTTTTAACCAGCAAAACCGCTTTACCGGATGGGAAGATGTCGACCTGTCTGAAAAAGGCTACGAACAGGCCCACCATGCCGGTAAGATCCTCGATAAGAATGGCTATAACTTCGATATCGGTTTTACATCATACCTGAAGAGGTCAATCAAAACCCTCCATTATGTTTTGGAAGAACTTGATCACTTATGGATCCCCGTTGAAAAATCATGGCGGTTGAACGAACGCTTTTACGGGGCCCTACAGGGTTTGAACAAAGACGAAACCATAGCCAAATACGGAGAAGAGCAGGTGTTAAAATGGCGGCGCGACCCAAATGAGCATCCACCTGCCATAACCAAAGAAGATACACGCTATCCAGGCCACGATCTCAGGTATAAAGACTTAACCGAGCGCGAACTCCCCTTAACCGAAAACCTGAGCGAAACCATGGACCGGGTATTGCCATTTTGGAATGAAAGCATTGTTGCTGCCCTGCGCCGCAACCAAAAAGTTATTGTGGTGGCGCATGGCAACAGTCTTCGTTCGCTTATAAAATATATTGATAATTTAAATGATGAGGAAGTAACGGCGCTGGAAATCCCCACCGCTACTCCCTGGGTTTATGAACTTGATGGGGACTTAAACAGGATCAGGCATTATTACCTGGAATAATTTGCCCGCGGATCTT
>NZ_DASVOB010000545.1:0-3911 GCF_036383575.1 Mucilaginibacter sp. | reverse complement strand
AATCAATATTAGCATATACCAAAGTAATTGCCGTAAAGCCGGCTGATGCTACTGCTTATTATTACAGGGCAAGGGCAAAAAGTTATTTGGGAAGGGATAACCAGGCTTCGGCGGCGGATAAGGAGTTGTATCTGTTAGGGGCGATAGTCGACCTTACAAAGGCTATCTCCATCAATAATGATATGCGGGATAACAAATACTACCAAAACCGGGGTATAGCTTATCGCGATTATGGTGTGTTTAAATTGCAGGCAACTTCACGTTTTTACGATAAGGCCAGGGGAATAAACTCGTTAAAAGCCTCAGTTGCCGATCTTGAAAAGGTACTTGCCGATAACCCAAGCCGCATGGATATCGCGGCATTGATCGATCAATCTAAGGAAAAACTCATCCAGGCTACTACCGGCGTTAATACGTTGGTGAAGCAGCACTAAAATTCATTTAAATTTTCTCTCTTTTAACGTTTCGGCAAAGTTCCCTGAACTTTGTAATCGTTACGCCCCATCAACTTTACGTGCTGTGTTTTTTGGATCAGGTAAAGCGAGTCGGGAAAATAACTCAGTTTCTCGTTGGTTTCGTACAGCAGATTTTTGGTGTGGTTATAGATCAGGACCCACTCCACTTTATCGCCCACCTTTTTGATAATAATGCGACGGGTTTTAAGTTCGGGCGTGCGTGCCTTGTAAACAATAGCACTATCGCTGTTGCTAATTGTATAACTGTTTTTCCAGGCCGGGCGGTTAATGTCCGACTGGATAAATAAATTGAGCTCCTGGCTCCAGTTACCTATATGTACCACCTTGGTTTCGGTAACACCGTTGTGCGTAACCGTTTTGGTTACAGCAGGGTTTAACTTGGTAAGCCGTGCCGAATCGGCCCTGAAAAACTCTTTCAGGTCAAAATAAACCAGCTTTGCACCGCTTTGCCTGTTATCAGGCCGGCACGAATATAAAGTTGTTATAAATAATAAAAAGCCGCCCATCAGGGCGGCTTTACTTATGTTTTTTGGATTACACCAATACATTACCAGTCATTTCGGGAGGGATGGCAACACCTAATATGTTTAATATTGTTGGCGCCACATCGCCCAGTTTTCCGTCTTTTACCTCTTTAACATCCTTATCAATCACAATACATGGTACCAGGTTGGTAGTATGTGCCGTGTTTGGTGATCCGTCTTCGTTGACCATGTAATCGGCATTGCCATGATCGGCCAGGATAATGAACGAATAGCCGTTGGCCAAACCTGCTTCAACAACAGCTTTGGTGCAGCTGTCGGCAGTTTCGGCTGCTTTAACTACTGCGCTGAAAACACCGGTATGGCCAACCATATCGGTATTGGCAAAGTTAAGGCAGATAAAATCGGGCCAGCCTGTTTCCAACTCCGGAATAATGGCATCACGAATGCCGGCAGCGCTCATCTCAGGCTGTAAATCGTAAGTAGCAACCTTTGGAGATGGTACCAATAACCTTTTCTCGTTTGCAAACTCTTTTTCTCTGCCGCCCGAAAAGAAGAACGTTACATGAGGGTATTTTTCAGTCTCCGCAATCCTGATCTGCGATTTTCCGGCATTTTGCAGGATCTCGCCCAGGGTTTTGGTCAGATCTTCCTTGTTGAAAACAACCTGTACATTCTTAATCGTTTCATCATAAGGTGTCATAGTGATGTAACGTACATTAAGCGGGTGCATGTTATATTCAGGGAACGACTTTTGTGTTAAGGCAATGCTGATCTCACGGCCCCTGTCTGTACGGAAGTTAAAGCAGATCACCACATCGCCATCTTTAATAACTGCCAGCGGTTTTCCTTCGCCATCAACAGCAACTACCGGTTTTACAAACTCGTCGGTAACATCCTCAAGGTAGGAGTGTTTAATGAGGTCGGTAACGTTTTGTGTTGGAGTGCCAAGGCCATTAACTAACAGGTCGTAGGCCAGTTTAACGCGTTCCCAGCGATTATCGCGGTCCATAGCGTAGTAACGGCCTATAGCCGATGCTATTTTAGCGTTGGTGCCGGCAATATGATCTTCCAGGTCGGTCACAAAACCTAAACCCGATTTAGGATCGGTATCGCGCCCATCTAAAAACGCATGGATATATACGTTTGGAACATCCAGTTGCTTAGCAGCATCGCAAAGGCCTTTTACATGCCTGATGTGCGAGTGCACGCCACCATCAGATACTAAACCGATGAAGTGTACATCTTTATTGTTTTGTTTAGCGTATTCAAAGGCATCTTTCAATACCGGGATGGTTGGCAGTTCATGGTCATCAACCGCTTTATGGATGCGACCAAGTTCCTGGTAAACTACGCGACCTGCACCAAGGTTCATGTGCCCCACTTCTGAATTACCCATTTGCCCGGCAGGTAGGCCTACCGCTGTTCCTGAAGCTTCAAGTTTTGAATTTGGATATTGCTTAAGCAGGCCATCAACAAAAGGAGTATTTGCGGCCAGTATTGCGTTTGATTGATCGTTGCGGCCGTAACCCCAGCCATCAAGTATTATTAATGCGAGTTTCTTTTTGTTTTCCACAATGCAAATATAAAGGCAACGGGGTACTTTATATATAATTTTTTAATTTAGGTTAGCCGCCTGAAATAAAAGTTAAATTACGCTGTTAGTGTTTATTATATAGTTTTATAAAACATGGCTTTTTTTTGTTAAAAAGCACATAAACACTTAGCTGCTCTTTGTAACTTTAGCACCCGTTAGTACGTTATTATAGTATGAAATTAATATACCTGTCATCGTTTATTTTTTTGCTAATGCTTCCGCATGCTTCGTCTGCCGATGCAATAGATAACGTGGCTAATCTTTTAAAAGTTGGTAATACCAAAGAGCTTTCCAAATTATTTGCTACCAATGTAGAGATAACCATCATGGAGGATGAGAATGTTTATTCGCAAACCCAGGCGGCAGTGATATTAGATAAGTTCTTCGCTAAAAATAAGCCCCAGGGCATCAAACTGCTGCACAAAGTAAACTCGGGAGGTAATTACCATTTTGGTGTTTATATTTTAAATACCGATAAAGGCGAATTTAGGGTTGCCATCACTTTAAAAGATGCAGGTAAAGGCACCAATGTGGTTGAACTGAAAATTGAAGATGAGAAGGTGAAATGATTTAATTTGAAAATTTGAAGATTGGTTAATTTGAAAATGAATATGTTTTAATATTATCAAATTTTCAAATCGGCACATTTTCAAATTCATTTTATCATACATCGCCATCAAACCCGTGCATTTAAAAATTGTTGTTACTTTTGACACTCAAAACGTACACAATTGGATAAGGAACTAATACACCAGTTTATAAATAATGCTTTAAGTGAGGATGTGGGCGATGGCGACCATACCTCGCTTTCTACTATCCCTGCCGATGCTACCGGCAAAGCAAAACTTTTAGTTAAGGATGAAGGAATACTGGCCGGTGTTGAGCTGGCTGCCGAAATATTTCATGTAGTTGATCCCAATCTTAAGCTTAACTTGTTTTTACAGGATGGTACTCCCGTTAAATATGGCGACGTAGCTTTTGAGGTTGAAGGCAGCTCCCGCAGTATATTAACTGCCGAGCGTTTGGTACTGAATTGTATGCAGCGCATGTCGGGAATTGCTACAAAAACCCGGCAGATAGTAGATCTGCTGCAAGGAACCAATACTAAAGTTTTAGATACCCGTAAAACCACACCTGGCCTGCGTTACCTCGAAAAATGGGCGGTAAGGATAGGCGGCGGTGTAAACCACCGGTTTGGTCTGTATGATATGATCCTGATCAAGGATAACCATGTAGACTATGCCGGCGGGATAAGGCAAGCTATTGAAAGCGCTAACCAATATTTAACCGACAATGGAAAAAAACTTGCCATTGAAATTGAGGTGCGTAACCTTGATGAACTGGAGCAGGTTTTAC
>NZ_DASVOB010000544.1:0-5084 GCF_036383575.1 Mucilaginibacter sp. | reverse complement strand
GATCATAAACAAATTGTGCTGCCGCTAAATGCCTTGTACCACCGTTTTGCGCGGGGTGGATCACCCGGGTTGAGCAGCCTACTATTGGTTCGGTCACTACGATCTCTTCGATAGGTGAACTTTTTTCTGAGCGGCCTATTTTGGCACCGAAGGCCAGCAACTCGTGTTTATCATATATTAGCGTAGCGCCGTCTATCGAAGTTAATCCGCCTATGGTATCAACCGCGCGGCGCATTTTTTCCTGCCATGAGGTGTGATAACGGTCGATGCCTTCATGAATCATCAGATCGGTAAGGCCTGAAAAGGGAGGATCGACAGGGTAGGAGATCGGGGTGATGATGGATTCGCGCCATTCTTCACTTCCGGAGGGAACAACTAATAATATGCCGCCGCGTTTATGGGCTTGCATGGAGGTAGCCAGTTGAACTAATACGTTTACCGGATCATTCCATAGAGATGGCAAAGTAAAATCAAGCATGGCCGAAAGTACATTAGGACAATCAGAAATGCTGGAGCCGTGCTCGTCAACTACTTTAATATCGTCGCCTTTTAATATGGCTATGTTTACAAATTTGCCAAAGCCCTCTATACGGCGATGTTTGATCACTAATAGTCCGGGTTCAATTACTTCCAGTACAAAACAGTAAGCCGGAATAGCCAGGGTGGTTCCCCAGATGTATAGTTCATCATCTTCTATCCAGATGCCTAAATGGATGCCCGGCTGTTGTACTGCCGAGGCAAATTTAGTCAGGATATTAGGCGCGAGTTTAATTTTGCCACCAAACAACAACGGCTGACCGGCGGCTTCGGGCGGCAAAAAAGCCAGGGTGAATTTTGGTGAAAAGCCTTCTTCCCGGCGCAAGCTTGCCCAAAATGAAATATCGATAAGTGATTCGATAGTGGTACAACTGGGAGTAGGCGCAAGGTCTATCTCATTATTATCGGCAAGTGCTTTGGCGTGAAAATGCCTGAAATGCCTTTCGATAATGGTTGCCACTTTTCCGGCTGCTTTATATGTAGGTCCTGAACTCAAAGTTTTGGTGATGTCTTTCATTTAAATACTTATTTCAAAAGTAAAGCTAAATAAACAGGCTTACAAACAAACGCCTCAATATTGCAATTGGCGGATAATTGGTTTAAATAGCTGAATTTTAAACTTGTTTAAATGGTACATTGTCAGTTGTTTATCATACTTTCATGCAATTATCTGCCTAACGTCAGGTGTTAATGTACGTCAATTTTTTTTCGGATTTATTGTAGCAATTTTGCAGTCGGAAACGATAATGCAATCATGAAACTTCTATCTCACATCATATCACTTACACTGCCGGATACTACACCATTGCAGGTATCAGCGCTTTTAAACTTAGGTTTAACTTATGTACAACGGGGCTTCAACAAGGTTTTCCATAAAGAGCAAAAAATCGAAAACCCTTGTGCACAATTGGAGCCTTGTATGTAAGCAGCATTAAATTAAAGTAACAGGATCTATACATGCAATTTATCCATAAATTTGCGGTATGGATCAGTTATCGGCTGCAGGCAAATCAAAAATGCGGATTGCCAACAGTGTATTCTTCTTCGTTTCGGGCTTCGGTTACTCTTCATGGGCCTCACGTATTCCATCCATAAAACATCAGATTAATTTAAATGAAGCCCAGTTAGGGGTTGTGTTATTTGCTATGCCTGTTGGCCTGATGCTTACCATGCCTTTAACGTCCAAAATGATCAAGCATTTCAGCAGTCGTGTAATGATGCTGATAGGAGCACTGGCCTTCAGTTTGGTGTTGTGCCTTCCCGGCTTTGCGGCGTATATGTGGCAGCTGATCGTAGTTTTGTTCTTTGTTGGTTCAACCCGTAATATTTTAGGTTTATCCATGAACTCTCAGGCTGTGGGGATCCAGTCCCTATATGATAAATCCATCATGGTAACGTTTCATGGCATCTGGAGCCTGGCCGGTTTTGGCGGGGCTGCGGTTGGTTATCTGATGGTATTATTTAATGTAGCGCCTTCCTGGCATTTATTAGGTGTAGGGATAGCTATGTTTATTCTTTCTGCAATATTTTATCCCTCAACATACGATTATCAGCCTGCTGAAACGCCCAACAAATCGGTATTTTCTATGCCTGATAAACATTTGCTTAAATTTTCGTTGATCTGCTTTGCCTCTATGGCCTGTGAAAACACACTATATGATTGGAGCGGCGTTTATTTTGAAAAGGTAGTGCATGCCTCTAAATCATTTGCCGAAGCGGGTTTTGTAGTTTACATGGTTACCATGACCATCGGCCGTTTCGCTGGTGATAGGGTAGTGTCGGCCATCGGCATTAAAAAGGTTTTAACTTACAGCAGTGCACTGGTTTTGGCAGGCCTGTTGGTATCGGTGTTTTTACCATATACTTTAACTGTTTATTTAGGCTACGCTATGATTGGTATGGGGGTATCGTGTATAGTGCCACTGATATTCAGTATGGCGGGTAAATCGAAAACAATGAATAGTAGCCAGGCATTGGCAGCCATATCAACGGTGGGATACCTTGGTTTTGTTATAATACCGCCAATAGTTGGTTTTATTGCCCAGGCTGCCAACCTGCAGATTGCTTTCTTTGTTGTTGCCGCTTTTGCCGCCATGATGATATGGATGGTACGTAAAATTGAGGACGACCCCGCGGTATCATAGATTTGTCAAATAAGTTCATCGATATAACTTCGATTGGGTTTTAGCTTATAATTGTAATATCAAATCAGCCGGTTTGATATTACATCTGCAAAAAATGAGCGCAAACATTACCGAAACTAACGTACAGCCGTCAACCGAGTTATTTATCAAGATGGTGGTTTCAACTTGGGAACTGCAAAATAGCCGCCTAAACGGTTTGCTTGATAAACTGACCGACGAAGCCCTTGCTGCCGAAACGGCTCCCGGCCGAAACAGCGGTGTTTACCTGCTGGGCCACCTTACTGCTGTGAGCGACGGATTGTTTACTTTCTTGGGTTTTGGTGAAAGGCTCTATCCCCAACTTGATGCTATTTTTGTTAAGAACCCTGAAAACTCAGGTTTAGAAAAACCTTCATTGGCTGAGCTTAAACAATATTGGGCTAATGTAAATGAGGTTTTAGCCGAAAGGATGAATGCTATGCAGCCCGAAGATTGGTTTAAGCCACATAGTGCTATTTCTGCGGATGATTTTGCAAAAGAGCCGCACCGTAACAGACTGAATATCCTGATTAATCGTACTATACACCAGGGTTATCATATTGGGCAATTGGTTTACCTGGTAAAAAAATAAGCGTTTACCGACCGGATTTGCCCCTAAAGGTTTAATCCATGACAATTGGATGAAACGTTTTTTACAAAGGGATGGTAAATAATCTCTAAAACCGTTATACTTTTGCTTAACACTGTTAAATGATTTAATAGTGTAATCAAAATGGCAAGTAAAGAACGAATACAGCGCTTAAAAGAGGAAACCAGGGTCAATATCTTGGATGCCGCGCTCCACATAGTTAAGCATGAAGGCTGGCAAGCTTTAAGCATGCGTAAAATTGCTGACGTAATTGAATATACCGCCCCTATTATATATGAATACTTTGCAAATAAGGATGCCATACTAATGGAACTTACCCGCAAAGGTTACTTGATATTAGCCAGGGATATGGAGGTAGCAAAAGAAAACTACCTGCGTCCTGAAGAGCAACTGGAAGCCATGTGGCTTGCATACTGGAATTTTGCTTTTAACAATAAAGAACTTTACCAGGTTATGTTTGGCGTACAGATGAACTGTTGCTGTGAGATGGTAAAAGCAATGCCCGAAGCTCAGCGTTTCACTACTATGATCAGTGAGGCTATTATGCAGGTTATGCATATTGAGGATATCAACGACGAAATGATCTGTACAAAGTATTATACTTTTTGGTCGGTTGTACATGGGCTGGTATCCATCAACTTACTAAGCAGAGGTTTCTCTGACGAAGTTAACCGCCAGGTTTTGAAAGATACCATAGGCGGGATCATCAGGTCGATGAAAGACGCTGTTCTTTTGTGATCTGAAAATAACGCTGTTAAATTATCTTACAGTGTTAAATAATTGTTAAGCACTTTAAAATAAACTCTTAATACAATGGAAAAGCTCACTCACAACCCACACAATCTACTTAACAGTGTTAAACGATTTAACGGTGTTGTAACATCTAATTTATGCAGCTGCTGTAATTAGCGCACATCGTTTCGGTATATCGTCATTAAAAATCGTGGATATCACGATATAAGGCGTTGGAAATTAAATCTTATTATTATAAATTATTGATATACAGCTTGATAGTAAAGCTGGCATTTCAATTGAAAACAATCGGCAATAGTAAAACAATGAAAACAATCAAATCATCATATAACACAAGCCCAACGGCTTATTCTAACCCTATCTATTCACCACTCTTAAAATCATCACTCATGAAAACACTCCTTTTAGCAGCAGTTGCAGCTTTAACATTATATGGATGTTCATCTGCACCGCAGGCTCCAACAGCACCTCCACCGCCGGCCTTACCGGTGGCTTCTATAGTATCAGGTACCGAAACTACTTACCAGGAATATCCTGCTTCAATTGAAGGTGCCGTTAACGTAGAGATCAGGCCACAGGTAAGCGGCACTTTAGATAAAGTATTTGTTGACGAAGGCGCTTTTGTATCTGCCGGTCAGCCAATATTTAAAATTAACGAACAACCATACCGCGCAGCTTTAAATAATGCATTGGCAAGCTTACATGCAGCCGAAGCAGCACATGTAAATGCGCAACTGGAAGTTGAAAAATTAACTCCGCTTGTAGCTAATAAAGTAGTTTCTGACTACCAGCTAAAAACAGCTAAGGCAGCAGCTGATGTAGCGAAAGCCAATATCGAATCGGCTAAAGCTAACGTAGCTACCGCGCAGATCAATTTGGGTTACACCCTAATAAAAGCTCCTGTAAGCGGTTATATCGGTCTGCTTGCTAAGAAACAAGGTAGCCTTGTTGCACCTGCGGATGTTGCTCCACTAACTCAATTATCAGATGTTCATGATGTACACGTTTACTTTTCATTGGGC
>NZ_DASVOB010000543.1:0-18054 GCF_036383575.1 Mucilaginibacter sp. | reverse complement strand
TATGATCCGCTCATTTTTGAGCAAAAACAATACGCTGCATTACCAGGCAGGTGCAGGTATAGTGGCCGGTTCCATACCTGAAAGCGAACTACGGGAGGTTGATACCAAGATCTCGGCCTTAAGAAAGGCTTTTGAGTTGGCGGAGGAGTTGTAAGCCCCCTAACCCCCTAAAGGGGGAACAATGGTGGATAATAAATTTTGACAAATATTTTTAAGATATAAATAAAATGAGCGAAAATGCAAACATCCCCATCAAGGACCAGAGGGATACAATAAATGAAAATATAAGCACCCCCTTTAGGGGGCGGGGGGGGCGAATCCTAATAATAGATAATTACGATTCTTTCACCTACAACCTGGTGCATTTGGTTAATGAGCTTGGCTTGGAGTGCGAAGTTTGGAGGAATGATCAGTTTGCCATTGAAGAAGTGGAGGCTTTTGATAAGATCATCCTTTCGCCGGGCCCTGGGATCCCGTCTGAGGCTGGTTTGCTGTTGGATGTGATAGAAAAGTACGCGCCCACAAAAAGCATATTTGGCGTATGCCTCGGTCAGCAGGCTATTGCCGAAGCATTTGGTGGCAGCCTGTATAACCTTAACCAGCCTATGCACGGTATAGCAACGCCAATAAAAGTTACCGATGGCGGAGAGGAGCTTTTTGCCGGCTTACCCGAAAGTTTCAAGGTTGGGCGCTATCACTCATGGGTGGTAAGTGGTAATGACCTGCCCGATTCATTGCAGGTTACCGCTATTGATGAGGCCGACAATTCCATCATGGCGCTTAAGCATAAACAGTACGATGTACGGGGCGTACAGTTCCATCCCGAATCTATCCTGACCGATTACGGTAAGGAAATGATGCAGAACTGGCTAAAGGCTTAGTTTTAAGGAATAATGATAACTTTGAAAAATTAAGATAATTTAAAAATGCGTCATTACGAGGTACGAAGCAATCCCAAACTATACAGGGCGGCTCTGCCAATAGGGGATTGCTTCGTACCTCGCAATGACGGTTTAAATAATATTCCCCCTTTAGGGGGTTAGGGGGCTTTATGACCATACTTGATAAAATAGTTGCCAATAAAAAAAGAGAAGTTGCTTCGGCAAAAAAACGTACATCGTATACCGTGCTTGAAGAGTCGGAACATTTTCACCGCGATACATATTCGTTCAAAGAATTTCTGCTTGATCCGGCACGTACCGGTATCATAGCCGAATTTAAGCGTAAATCGCCATCAAAAGGTATTATTAATGATAAGGTGAGGGTTAGCGCGGTTACAACAGATTACGCCGCTGCAGGCGCTTCCGCCCTTTCTGTATTGACCGACCGTAACTTTTTCATGGGCCGCAAGGCCGACCTTGTGAAAGCCCGTGCGGTGAATAGCATTCCTGTTTTGCGCAAGGATTTTATGATAGATGAGTACCAGGTGATAGAAGCCAAGTCGTTAGGTGCGGATATCATTTTATTGATAGCTGCCATACTTACCCCGGCCGAAATTGATACCATGGCTAAGCTCGCCAAAAGTATAGGCTTGAATGTATTGCTTGAGGTACATAACCTGGAAGAACTGGAACGCAGCATCAACCCCAACCTGGATGCTATCGGCGTAAATAACCGTAACCTGGCCGATTTTACCGTATCTGTAGAAACCTCATACAAATTGGCCAAACACATCCCTGCCGAGTTTATGAAGATCTCGGAAAGCGCCATCAGCGATCCCGAAACTATCCGTCACCTTAAACTGGAAGGTTTTAATGGGTTCCTTATCGGCGAAACTTTCATGAAACAACAGGATCCCGGGCAGGCTATGCGCGATTTTGTGGCCCTGTTATAAGACTATTGCTAAATCCGTTAATATAGGAAAAAAAGCGGGGCTTGTGCGATTCCCTCCCCTGGGTTTAAGTTTACCCACAAAATCTAAATGTGTGCTAAACAGTGGTTGGAAAGCAAGTTTACGATCACGAGACTCCGCTGGAGTCCAAGATATCTTTAAATTTTATCTATAAACACGTGGCCTCTCTGAGCCAGCTTGGCACGTCAGTCATATTCATTATGTTATAAACATCACCGGCCCCCATCGGGGCCACGTGTTTATAGCGCTAAAGGGACATATTTTCCGGCTCCGTAGGTGCCTCGTGTTGAAATTCATGTTGGTGAATTTTGTGGGTAAACTTAAACCCCTGGGGGAGTGTAGGGAGGGGTTTCAGCGAGATGCCTTGTCGTCACAAAGGTGTATAAACCCCTCCCTGCCAACACGCAAACCTAACACGCCCCTCCCAAGGGAGGGATTGTCAAATCATGTGCTATTACAGTCGCGAGTTCAAGCGTCTTTCGCTTGAATTATTACTCAAGTAAGCGTCCACGCTTACCTTTTTGGTGTCGTTATGCGAGAGTGTGCGATTTTTAAAGCATATTAATCAGAATACAACAACCCTGCTCTCAAGAGGGGGATTTTTAAGATCTCTTATTCATTTAATTGATTAGGACAAGGGTTGTGGTCTGCCAACTGGCACTCCAGATACAATACAGCTTACCGTGAAATGGTTACCCGGCTGTTCAGCTAATTGTATAAAATACACTATTAAAATTTGTTTTGACGCCCGGTTATTTCTTAACCGGGCATTTTTTTAACCAGTAAAAGAAATACTTTCAGCCTGGCTCCATTGTTCATTTTATTCATGTTTTATCGAACATATTTTTAGTATTTTACGTATAAAGGCACACATCATTGCCAGGTTGGTATAAAATAAGGTATTTATCTGCCAATCTTAAAACTGTGCTCAATAAGGGGAGTCGTTAAAAATGAGCCGCTTGCAGCCACATTTATTGAGTATAAAGAGACTTATGAAGAACATTAATAAGCCGTTACTTGTACTATTCCTGCTGATCCTCATTCCATTTGCCGGGTATAGTCAAACCTGTACACTAAACGTAACTATATCTTCCCCATCAAGTACCATTTGTTCCGGAAAAAATGTAACATTAACTGCCAATGTAAGCGGTGGCACAGGCCCTTTCACCTATGTCTGGAACACCGGCGAAAACACAGCATCTATTGATGTAAACAAGGGAGGCACTTATACGGTTACAGTAAGCGATAAAACTCCCGGTTGCCAGCCAAAGTCTACCACTTTTCAGGTTGCTGCTGTAGCATCTCCTAATCCGCCTACGGTTGGTAACCAGGCTGTTTGCCCTAATACATCGGCAACCTTAACGGCAACCGCGCCGGGCGGTACCTATCAATGGTATGATGCTAACGGCAATTTCCTGTTCACCGGTAATCCATATGTAACGGCCCCAATTACCCAGGCTACAATTTTTTATGTAGAAACAACTGTAGGCAGCTGCACCAGCACCAGAAGTACAGCTATTGTTTATGTAACCGGCGGGCCAGGTATTCAGTCAGATCCAGTGTGTTACGGATCTCCTGCAATATTAAAAGCATCCGGTGCTAATAGTTACGCCTGGTATGCCAATGCTTCGGGTACAGGCACCCCATTAAGCAATGATGCTACTTTTACAACTCCTGTTTTATTTGCAAACACTACTTATTATCTTTTTACTGTAATTAACGGCTGTACAAGTTCAGGTATTCCTGTAGTTGCCAGGATAAATGCCCCGCCTGCCACTCCGGTGGTAAACCCTGTCAATAATAGTGTTTGTTCGGGAGCCTCTATCAACCTGCACGCAGATGCCTCAGGAGTAGTAGAGTGGTATGATGTGCCATCGGGAGGAACGCCGCTAATTTCAAGTCCGGATTATACAACACCGGTACTCTCGTCGCCGGTAACCTATTATGTGCAAAACCGGGTAGGTGATTGTACAAGCAACCGTATAGCAGTACCAGTATCTGTAACGCCAATACCTGCGGCCCCGTCTTCACAATCGCCGGCTACCTGTTACGGTACCAGTATTAACTTAACTGCCGACCAATCACCCACCGGTACCTATGCCTGGTATACGTCAGCAACAGGCGGCAGCGCGATACGTATCGGCAATACTTTTCAAACCCCGGTTTTAACAAGCAATACAACCTATTACGTTGAACATACTACCGGCAGCTGTACAAGCGACCGTACCCCGGTAACCGTTACCGTTACCCAGGCACCGGATGCTCCAATCGTACCTGATGGGCCGGTGATCTGCAATGGCTCATCAACCCCTTTAACCGCCACCTCTCCTGCACAGGGCGCAACTTTTCAGTGGTTTACCGCAGCTACCGGCGGCAATGCTATTTTTTCGGGCGATACCTTTACAACCCCTGCTTTAACAGCTACCACCACTTATTACGTTCAAACAACTGTAGGGACATGTATAAGCGACAGATCAGCAATTACAGTAACCGTACTTGACGCTATCCCGGTTCCTACAGCGCCGGGGACGCCAACATGCTCCGGCACTTCGGCAACACTTACAGCAACCGGCTCTCCTGATGACTATGAATGGTATGACCAGCCAACCGGCGGTAATCTTCTGATAACCGGCAATACCTATGTTACACCTGAGCTAACTGCAAATACAACTTATTATGTGCAAAGCACAGCCAATGGCTGTAGCAGTCCGCGTGTTGCAGTAACAGTGCAGGTTAATCCACCGCCTGCCGCACCTGCTGTAAACGGCACAGCAACGATATGCCCGGGTGAATCAGCCAGTTTAAGCGTTCCGGCTTCGGGCGAACCTATTCGATGGTATACCGATGCCACCGGAGGTACGCCGGTGTATACAGGTAATACCTATACCACCGATCCTTTATTTGCTCAAACAACTTTTTACGCCGAGGCGGTCAACGGTTCATGTATTAGTGCGCGTACTGCTTTTACAGTATCGATAACTCCAGTCATTGATCCGCAGTTCAGATATCCATCGGGTACTATCTGTACTTCGGGAAGCAATGTTTCACCAACTATTTTTAATCCGGCGGGAGGTACTTTTACGTCGACACCTGCAGGGCTTGTTTTTGTAAGCAACACTACCGGCGAGATCAATGTAGCGGCAAGCACATTAGGAAAATACACCGTTATTTTCACCTACGGCGGTACGTGTGCAGGGGCAGCCAGCCAAAGCATATCTATAGTAACAACACCCGATGCCCGCTTTTCATATAATAGCCCGATCTGTAATGACGTAAAAAATCCCCTGCCTTTATTTCAGACAGGGGCCAGCGCCGGTATTTTCAGCGAACCATCAGGTAACTTGAAATTTAAAAATGCAAGTACCGGCGAGATAGACCTGGCTAACAGTCAGCCGGGAACATATACCATAACCAATACTATAGCCGCGAGCAGCGGTTGTGCGCAAAGTATTGCTACCGGTACAATAACTATTTACAATAAAGTCACCATATATGCCGGGCCTAATCAAACCCGACCACCGGGTGTTCCGATACAGTTGGCCGGCAGTTCAAGTACAACAGCAGTGAAATGGACCGGCGGGGCGGGTACATTCTCTGATCCCACACAGAAGAACGCTGTTTATACTCCTGCTGCAGGCGAGACGGTAGCTAAACTTACGTTAACCTCAGATGACCCTGCCGGCCCTTGCGTTTCAAAATCAAGCACAGTTACCATAACTATCAATCCGGTACCCGCCGCGCCTACAGCACCAGGCAAAGCTGTTTGTGTGGGCAGTACAGCCACCCTCATAGCCACCGCGCCGGGCGGTACATACCGCTGGTATAGTGATGCTACTGGTGGTACAGCCCTTAAAACCGGCCCTATATTTACCACTCCGCCAATACTTAATGACATTACTTATTATGTTGCAACAACTGTAGGCGGTATTACCAGCGCCCGTACGCCCGTACTGGTTCAGGCAGTGCCCGCTCCAGCAACACCCACTGTTAACACAAATAACAAGGCAACAGTTTGCCAGGGTCAATCTGCAATACTTACTGCAAGCGGCTCAACCGGTACTTATACCTGGTATAATCTGCCAGTTGGAGGCACCCCAATACATCAGGGCAACCCTTTCCCTACAACTCCGCTAACTATCAACAGGAGTTATTATGTGGAGACTAAGGTTAATGATTGTACCAGTGAGCGTACCAAAGTTGATGTTGTAGTTACGCCTGCCCCGAAAATAACAAGCGGCGCCAACGATGTTGTATGTAGTGGTACCGCGCTAAATTATACCATGACAGCCGATCAGCCCGGCACAACTTATTCATGGGACCGCCCCGCCGTTACCGGTATCAGTAACACCGCGGTAACCGGACAAACAACAAGCTCAATTACCGAAACACTGATCAATACCGATCCCAATGGTGCCGCGATTGATGTAATTTATAATATAACACCGTATTTAAACGGCTGCCCCGGGCCCGTATTTCAATATACAGTAAAGGTAAATGCCACCCCTGTTGTTACAAGCGCTCCGCCCGACCCGGTTTGCAATGGTACAAGTACCAATTACCAGGTTAAATTTAATACTCAGGCAACAAGCTTTACCTGGAGCCGGGAAGCTGTTACGGGGATCAGCAATGCCACGATAACCGGCCAGGCCGCGCCTATCATAAAGGAGGTGCTTTACAACACTACCAATGATCCTATTGATGTTATTTATGTTTTTAATTTTAAAACCAATGACTGTCCGGGAGCGCCATACCAGCTTAAGGTAACGGTTAATCCGGGGGCGGTAATTACCAATACGCTGCCGCTCACGTCCCAGGCATGCAATAATACGCCGCTGGGGCTTACTTTAACATCAAATATATCTTCAGCTACTTATTTATGGAGCAGGCCGGTTGTACCCGGCATCAGCAATGCCGCGGTTACCGATCAAACAGCAAATCCCATTAATGAAGCACTGGTTAATACCACAACAAACTCTATTCAGGTTCCTTATACCATAACGCCTGTAGCGTTTGGCTGCCCGGGTACTCCCGTTAAGTATACAGTAACTGTAAGGCCCCAAACAATACAGATAGACGGGCATAGCAACACCCCCGTTTGTGAGGGCAGTGATATTGTGCTGCTAACCCAGCCCATAGCGGGTACCGTGACATATTTGTGGACAGGCCCCAATAATTACAGATCGGAAACTCAAAGCCCAAACACAACCATTCCAAACGCTACAGCCGCCAATGCGGGCACGTATTATTTATCGTTGGTGGTAAACGGCTGCCCGGGCGAACCAAGCCCTATACCGGTTGTGGTAAACAGTATCCCAATGGTTGATGCAGGCCCCTCACATTCAGAATGTATTAGTGTGCCATTCATACAACTTGCAGGTAGTGTTAGCAGGACAGGGATCTGGAGTGGCGGCGCAGGGGGAACTTTCGCTAAGCTGGATGATCCCACAACACAATACTTTCCATCGGCTGCAGACAGGGCTGCAAAGTCGGTTACCTTAACCCTTACATCAACCGGCAATGATTGTGCGGCAGTACACAAAGATGTTACCATTACATTTGCGCCAAGCCCCGGGGCAGATGCAGGCCCGCCAAGCATTGATAATGTTTGTAACCAAAATCCGATGGTAGCATTAACCGGCCAGGTGTTTTCAGGCACCACCGTAAAATGGACCTCAGCATCGGGCTTAGGTAAGTTTATCCCTTCGGATAATGTGCTTAATCCAACCTTTCAGCCCGACCCTATTGATATCGCCAATGGCTCGGTTAAATTAACGCTTAGAGCAACCCAGGCCGATGATTGTCATACACCTACTGATGATATCACCATTAACTTTGTTCCGCCTCCAACCGTGCAGGCCGATGCCGCCGGAGATACGAGATATGTTTTAAAAGATCATACCATCACCTTAAATCCTGTAGTAGGCAACGAAAATGTAACCTACGAATGGACTCCGGCGACAGGTTTAGACAATACTACTGTTAAAAATCCCGTTGTAACCGGCGATCAGGATATCACTTACCAGCTTAAGATCACTGATAAATCAAACGGCTGTGTTAACTTTAGCCAGGTTGCAGTTAAGGTTTCGCCGGTGATAAACATCAGCAATACCTTTACCCCCAATGGGGATGGGATAAATGATTACTGGGAGATCAAAGGTCTTGTCGCTTACGAAAACTGTACGGTTGATGTTTATAACCGTTACGGGCAACCTCTATTTCATTCTGTTGGATATCCTAAACCATGGGACGGCACTTACCAGGGGAAACAAATGCCATCCGGTACTTATTACTATGTAGTAAATACAAAGATGAATAATCAGGTTCTTTCGGGCTATGTAGTGATTTTACGATAGCTAATGTTATCGTAACTTAAAGTAGTTTTAATAGTATTAAAAGCGTCACAAACGAAAATACAGCCATATTCATGAACTGTTTTGCCCGTTGGTTTGCCTGCACAATTTCGGACGCGCGGCCATTGTCGATAAATCGGTAATACCTGCGGCTATAACCGTATGATATGATGAACAGGATTAAAGGGATGTAAAGCAGTAAATATTTCATTAACATAAAATTAAACATAGCGCATATTTTTATCTAATGGTTAAGATAAACTGAACGGAATGAACAAAACAATTTTGTTCAGGTTCCTGCGCTTTTTTATTGGCTGTTAATTTAAATAAATAAGAGATTTTTAAAAATCCCCTCTTGAGCGTGCGCACAACGGGAACGGCAAGTGTTGGGAAGATGAAATTTGCATAAAAAAACAAACAAAATCTATGTCATTGTGAGCGTAGCGTGGCAATCTCGTAGCCAATGTATGTCCGATCTGCATAGCTACGAGATTGCTTCGTCGTTCCTCCTCGCAATGACATGGTTTTTAAATCAACATCCCCAGCGATAGGCAATACTTATTTAAAATTCCGCTTCACTATTTTGTTGATAGCCATTCCCCAGAAGTTGCCTAAAGCCTCTGCGCCCTTTTTATTGGGGTGAAGGTAAAATGTGCCTTGCTTGCCATTTTCGGGGGTCAGATCCGTCAAATGATTTTTTTCAAAATAGTCGAACGCTTTGGTATCCCCAACAAAAACCTGTTTAGGGTTTGTAGCGGCGTAGGCTTTTACAAGTGCATCTATCATCGGCACATAGCTCTGCAACCGGCTTAGGCCTTCCTCTAAATATTTTGACCCGTTGTATGTATTAGGGCTGTACCATAGCGGATGCTGAAAAATGATAACCGCCTTCGGGAAATCGGCTAATAGCTTATCAACTATTTTTTTTAAGTTTTTTTGATAATCTTCGGGCGATACAGGCGCTCCGTGCGGCCCGTGTATAGCACTGTCATTCGTGCCAAGCTTTATCGAAAATATCAGCAATGCATCCTTATTGGTAAAAGCACTGGCGGCGGCTTCAACTTTGGTAAAAGTACCGGTGCCGGGCAAAAAATCAAGCGTGGTGTAACCGCTATGCCCCTGGTTACTGAAGCTTACCGTATCCAGGTTCTTTTGTTTTTGCAGATAAGCCGCGGCTGTTGCGGGCGGGGCTTCAACAGCCGGATTTGCAAGTTGTGCTCCCTGGGTTATGCTGTTACCTATGAATACGATGCTGAGAGCGGGCTTTTTATGCTGTGCAAAGGCCTGATTAATTGAAAACAGAATAACGATGAATAGAAGCCGTTTTTTCATGTGGGTTATAAAATCATTTTACAATGTTGTACTTTTTTAGCACCCGCATTACGGCATCATGTGGCAGGGCATAAGCCTTGTTGCCATTAATGCCTTCCATGGTATCGGCAGCAACCATGGCATTGATGATAGCTTCTTCAACAGATTGTACCGTAGCCTCATACAGCGGATTGATCTGGTCATTTGCAAGCATTTCAACCCGGGTACTGCCTGTTCGGCTAAAAGCATCCGGGTTAGCCGTTGAAAATGCAAGGAAAATATCACCGGAACCATTTTCTCCGCGGCCGCCTACTTTTCCTACGCCTAAAGCAACCCGCTCGGCGAGCCGCTTCAACTGATGTGGCAGTAAAGGTGCATCTGTAGCCAATATTACAATGATACTGCCATCGCCTTCCTGGTGTTTTGATTGCGGCGGGGCTTTAAATTCATAATTCAGCGTGTCTTTTAATTCCCGACCAACCGGCGCACCCGCAATGGTAAGGTTCTTCTTTCTGCCAAAGTTTGATTGTACTAATACCCCTAAAGTATAGGTTTTATCATTTATTGTAACAACTCTTGATGCTGTACCTGTACCGCCTTTAAACCCCAGGCACATCATCCCGGTGCCGCCGCCTACATTTCCCTCTTTTATAGCACCGGAAGCAGCATTGTTCAGTGCATCAAACGCGTTGCTTTCTTTAACCTGGAAACCGTAAATATCATTCAGCCCGCCGTCATAAGTTTCGGCTACTACAGGATAGGTATACCAATATTGTTCGTTGCCGTACCAGCTTGTATTTACAAACCACTTTAATACGGCATCGCGTACTACGCCTACACTGTTAGTATTGGTGATCATGACAGGGGTTTCCAAAAAGCCCGATTCTGTTAACCAGGTGGTACCTGTCATTTCACCGTTGCCATTTAAGGTATACCAATTAGCAAAAACCGGATGGTGGCTAACCTTACCATTTGGAAAAATAGCCGTAACCCCGGTACGTACAGGCCCTTTGCCAATTATGTTCTTTCCCGATCCGGAAGTGATTGTACTGTAACCAACTTCAACGCCCTGCACATCAGTAATAGCATTGTACTTGCCGGGGATACCTTCAAAAGGGATACCGATATCGCGAGCCCGGGGCTTTTGCGCAAAGGTACTTATTGCCAAAAGCAGAAACACAGGTGTACTAAAATAGCGGAGGCTTTTTAAGTGTATCATGGTGATGGATTTAGTTAATTAAATATATCCACAATATTTTAGTTTTAAGCCCGCTAACCATAAATGACCATATGCAATTGGCAAATTACATCATTGCCATTTAACACCCATATTCCAGAACATGAAAGCCCATTTATCAACTTGTCCGTTTATAAGCTGGGCCGTGCTTTGCCCTGCTCCATGACCTGCATTGGTTTCAATACGAATAAGCGTTGGTGCTGCGCCCTGCTGGTATTCCTGTAACCGCGCTGCAAATTTGAAGGAGTGGGCAGGTACTACGCGGTCGTCATGATCGGCAGTGGTAACCATGGTAGCCGGATAAATGCCAGGTTTAAGGGCATGGTACGGCGAATAGTTATAAAGATATTTAAACATCTGCTCCGAATCTTCGGCGGTGCCATAATCATAACTCCAGCCGGCTCCGGCAGTAAATTTATTATACCTCAGCATGTCCAGTACACCTACGGCAGGGAAAGCCACTTTAAACAGGTCGGGGCGCTGGGTTAACATGGCGCCAATAAGCAGGCCTCCGTTCGAGCCTCCCGAAACAGCCAGGTAATCCTTTGAGGTATATTTATTTTTGATGAGGTATTCGGCCGCGGCTATAAAATCATCAAACACATTTTGTTTTTTTAGTTTGATGCCTTTGCGGTGCCAGGTTTCGCCATATTCGCCACCGCCGCGAAGGTTAGGTACTGCGTAAATGCCCCCATGTTCAAGCAATATGATATTTGATGTGCTGAAAGCCGGGGTTAAGCTAACGCCGAAACCTCCGTAAGCATACAGCAATGTTGGGTTTTGCCCGTTAAGTACCGTCCCTTTTTTATAGGTGATGATCATCGGCACCTTAGTTTTATCCTTTGAGGTATAAAATACCTGCTTTGATTCATACTGCTCAGGATCAAACTTTGCCCCCGATTTTTTATAGACCACCGAATTACCGGTTTCAATATCCAGCTTGAAAATAGTAGGCGGGTAGATATAATTGGTAAAAGTGTAATAAGTTACCTTTTCTTCCTTCTTTGTACCAAAACCCGAAGCCGAACCGATTGATGGCAGCTGAATAGTACGTTCAAGCTTGCCTTCCATATTGTATTGTTTGATGAGCGAAGTTGCATCCTGCAAGTATTCGGCAAAAATTTTCCCTCCTCCGGTGGTGGCGCTTAATACATTTTTAGTTTCCGGGATCAGGTTTTTCCAATGGGTAATGCCAGGTTCGGCAGCATCAACCGTAACAATTTTAAAATTGGGCGAGTAAATGTTGGTGAGGATATAAAGCTTACTCCCCACATTATCCAAAACGCTGTGCTGATTATCAAAGTTGTTCACAATGTTGATGATCTGGCTACCAGGTTTGCTCAGGTCCTGGATATAAAGTTCATTACCAGTTGTTGAGGTGGCAGCGGTGATGACTAAAAAGCGTTCATCTTCGGTAAGGTAAGCGCCTATGTAACGGCGGGGTGTTTTATCGCCACCAAAGACCAGCATATCAGTGGTTTGTGGAGTCCCGAGCTTGTGATAGTAAAGCTTATGAAACTGTGTCATCCCCGAAAGCTGGCTGCCCTCGGTTGGTTTATCATAGCTGCTGTAATAAAAGCCGTCGGTACCGTGCCATGCCAGCCCGCTGAATTTTACATCTTTCAGCGTATCGCCAACAACACTTTTATCTTCGGTGTTAATAACGATGACCTTACGCCAGTCGGAGCCCCCTTCAGAGATCTGGTAAGCTGCAAGCTCGCCGTTTTTGGTAAACTCGATGCCCTGCAGTGAGGTTGTGCCATCCGCGGAAAATTTATTGGGATCAAGGAAAACTTCGGGTGTGCCGTTATCACCTAACTGGCGGTACAATACATTCTGGCTTTGCAGGCCATCATTTTTATAAAAATAGATGTATTTACCTTCCTTAAAAGGAGCGCTGTACTTTTCATAGTTCCATAAAAACTCAAGGCGTTTATGTATTTCGGCGCGGTATGGGATCTGGTCGAGATAGTTGAATGTTACTTTATTTTCGTCCTGTACCCAGGCCTTGGTGTCATCGGCATGGTCATGCTCAAGCCAGCGGTAAGGATCCGGCACCTGGGTACCAAAATAGGTATCAACAACATCAACTTTTTTTGCTTTGGGGTATGGGAGTGTTTTTATAGTCATTTGTGCATGTGTATAGCTGCAAAATAAAACAGCTAATGCTAATAAACAGAACGTTTTTGTCATGGTAGTTTAAATTACAGGCAACTAAAGATAGCCATTCAAGTTGCATTGACGCAAGGCAATAACGGTTCAAAAGGTTAAAAGTTGTTAATTTTGCGGCTGGTTGCTGTTTAATTGGTCGTTGCAGGCTATATTAGCGGCGTAAAAAAACTGCGGTAAAGTAAGGGCAAATAACTAATAATTAATCCCTTAATTATTTACAGATAGTAACTGCTGTGATTTTTTAGTCCGAAACCGGGCTTTGGTATCACATAAGTATCAATAATAATGCGTTTTTTTACACGTTTGCTTTGCAGCTAAGTATGCAATGGCAAAACTTACGGTAATACAGTTACATAATAACAAAGATGAAACAAACCCTTACTTTTTTTACAGCAGCCCTTTTAATACTGCTGGCATTTACTTCAAAAGCTCAGGATACCAACGATAAAGATGATGAAACCAAAGTAAAACTTAAACCTTATGTAGGCTTAGGCATGGGGATATCATATCCATTCAGTAATTTCAGCAAAGCAGACTACAGCAACAACAAATCGGGCTTTGCAAACAGGGGTGTTACTTTTCAACTGGATGGTGCATATTACATCCACAGAAATTTTGGTATCGGCTACACCTTCTCATACCAGGATCAAAGCAATTTTTCATATGATGACGACCTGATATTATCTCAAGGTTATACTACCGATTTTAAAGCAGATCAGGGTACTGTGACGGCAGATAAACGTTACCGCAGCTTTAACCTTTTGGTGGGCCCGCAATATACTTTTGTATGGCGCAGCTTATCGTTTGATGTAAGGGCATCGGCAGGTGCTATCAAAAGCCAAACTTCGCCGGTGTTAACCATTACCGTTACCGGTGTTGATGCACAAACAGGCAGTATTACCCAGGAAAGTGCTAAAGGCTACGCTTTTGCATATGGCGGCAGCGCGGCAATCAGGTTTGATATGGGTGCTGGCTGGGGCTTATCGCTTAAAGGCAACTATGTTAATTCACCGGGATATAATGTAACAACAACGGGCCGTACTTTAAATGTTGGCCGTTTGGTAACCAAACAACCAATTACCGAAGGACAGGTAGTATTTGGCTTATACAAAGCATTTTAATTTAAAGCTAAATGCACAAGGCCGAAAGCTAATAAAAACTCTGAATAAGATTATTCTATTATAAACAGGAAAAGTAGATCAATGATCTGCTTTTCCTGTTTATAGATGCTTGGTAAGCTATCAGTTAACCGTGATCTGGTCCGGTTTATCGGCCACAATTTCGGGCTGGCCTTTAAAAAGTTCAAATGTACCGGTTGCACATACATGCTTGCCTTTTATACTGGATAGGTCAAGCTTTATTTGACTGCCCTTTACCGCTATGGTATATTTTTGCCTTGGGTAGGCTGCGCCCATGTTTAATAGCGTAAGCGTATCGCTTACCGCTTTATATGAGTAAACAGTATCGCACAAAGTACCTACTTTGCCTATATTGCTTTTAAAATCGGCTACGGTAAAGCCCTTAGATTGTGCCGATACTTTGCCTGCAAAAATGACCATAATTAGTGCCGGCAGTAGTAATTTTTTCATTGTTTAGTATATCAGTGTTTTAATGATTGCTGATCATCGTCCTTTTTATCCGGTGCCGGGGCATAACCATCCTCAAAGTTTAAAGTAAATGACGATTCGGATGCGCGACTGGCGGCGTTCAATCCGGCTACATCCGGTTCGCTGTTGTCAATTATTTCGTTGCCGGTATCCTGGCCTTCATTTTGCTCAAATTCGTTACCCGGATCTTTGTCCTCCTGGGCGTCATCAAGATTTGGATTTTCGGGGATTGCCATAATTTTAATGTTTTAGTGTATGGTGAATAACCACTAAGGTACGCTGTTGTTTTGTGGTTATTGTGTAACAATCTTTATCTTTTCTGTTTGGCGGTTAAAACGTATTTTTGCCGGATATGCCGGTTCGCGACAAACTCTATTTTGCTTCTGATTTTCATTTGGGTACAGGTACATACGCCTCAAGTCGCCAACGCGAAGATAAGATAGTGCGCTGGCTTGATAGCATTAAGCATGACGCCGCCGAAGTATTTCTGGTTGGCGATGTTTTTGACTTTTGGTTTGAATACAAATCGGTAGTGCCCAAGGGCTATATCCGTTTCCTGGGCAAACTTGCCGAACTTGCCGATGCAGGTGTAAAGCTTTACCTGTTTAAAGGTAACCACGACATGTGGATGTTTGATTATTTTGTGGAGGAATTTGGCGCTACCATTATCAGCAATGAGTTAAAAATTGAGCGCGGCGGTAAAAAGTTCTTCATTCACCATGGAGATGGGCTTGGCCCCGGTGATAACTTTTATAAATTTTTAAAGGGATTTTTCAGAAGCGGATTTTGCCAGTGGCTGTTTGCGCGGATCCATCCCAATCTTGGTGTAGGCATAGCCAATAAGTGGAGCCGCCACAGTCGCGATACCAACCAAAAGAAGGACAATCCCAAACCGGGAGAACAGGAGTGGCTGGTGAATTTTTGCCGTGAAGAACTAAAAACTAATTTTTACGATTACCTTGTTTTTGGCCACCGTCATATTCCGCTCGATATCCGGTTAACCCCGCAAAGCCGCTATATCAATCTTGGCGAATGGATCACACAATTTTCCTATGCTGTTTTTGATGGTCATGAGCTGAAGCTGGAATATTTTGAGAAAGCCGATTAATTAAAGGCGGTCGTTAAACCTTAATATTGGCCTCCGTAATTGGGTTTTAAAATCCTTGATTTTTGAGCATTATACTCCGACTCGGTTATGGCTCCGCTATCAAATAATTGCTTGAATTTTTTCAATTCGTCTGCCGATGATTGTGGCGGAAAGTTGTAAAAGTTTTTATCTGCAACCTTTGGGGTGCAATAAACAATTATTATCCCTATAAAATTAAGAAACAACCCTAAAAACAAGCCTGGAATTGCGCCGATAGTTCTTTTAGAACCGGCATTATAGCCCCATACCGGAAAAATGATTATTGATCCGAGGCTCACAAGAGAGACAATAATTAAAATGATTTCGGGTGCGCCTAATCCGCCCATAGTTTTAAGGTTTAGATATATTAAAATAATAGATCTAATATATAAACAAGTTTTTTCATATAACAGCTAAATATACATTGCTCATCATTTTCAATAAGCTACCAATGTTTGATGATTGTAATAAACTGATTAGCGCATAGGTCTGTAACGATATGAACCATCTTTCTTACAGAAAAAATGCGTACTTTTGTGCACTTTTTGCAGCAAGCCTGTAAACCGCCCCGAAACGTTAAATATTTCATAAGCCGGTTCAATATCAAACAGTTTTAGCTGCATCATTATTTATAGTATATGTTAGATAAATTAGAGCTGATATACGAGCGCTGGAAAAATGTTGAAGGTGAATTGAGCAATCCTGAAGTAATGCAGGATATGAAGCGTTTTGCCCAGTTAAATAAAGAATATAAAGACCTTGCCAAGATTGTTGATGAGTATCATATCTACAGCAACATCATGAGCAATATCGATACCAACAAAGAGATCCTGGCGACCGAAAAGGACGAAGAATTTCGCGAAATGGCCAAAATGGAACTTGATGAACTGCTTGCTCAGCAGGAAGTAAAGGAAGAAGAAATTCGCCTGATGCTGATCCCTAAAGATCCAGAAGATTCTAAAAATGCCATTGTGGAGATCCGCGGCGGTACGGGTGGTGATGAAGCTGCCCTTTTTGCCGGCGACCTTTACCGCATGTATATGCGTTACTGTGAAAAACGCGGCTGGCGTACCGAACTGGTTGACTATACCGAAGGTACCAGCGGCGGCTATAAAGAGATCGTATTTAACGTAAACGCCGAAGACGCTTACGGAACCCTTAAATATGAATCGGGCGTGCACCGCGTACAACGTGTACCCGATACCGAAACGCAGGGCCGTGTACATACATCTGCAGCTTCTGTAGTGGTATTGCCCGAGGTTGATGAGTTTGATATCGATCTGCAGGTTAGCGATATCCGTAAAGACCTGTTCTGTGCTTCAGGGCCGGGCGGTCAGTCGGTAAATACTACCTATTCTGCCGTTAGGTTAACCCACCTTCCTACAGGTATTGTTGCACAATGCCAGGATCAAAAATCGCAATTAAAAAACTACGATAAAGCTTTACAGGTATTACGTTCGAGGGTGTATGAAATGGAGCTGCAAAAGCACCTTGCTGAAACATCCAAAAAACGTAAAACCATGGTATCAACCGGCGACAGGTCGGCCAAGGTACGTACCTATAACTATCCTCAAGGCCGTTTAACCGAGCACCGCATTGGTCTTACTATTTACAACCTGCCAGGCGTACTTAACGGTGATCTGCAAGAGATCCTTGAATCGCTTCAGTTTGCTGAAAATGCGGAGAAGTTGAAAGAGGGTACAGTAGCGTAAGTATCTGTTAGATGATATAAATAAAAATCCCCAGCCTGATGGTTGGGGATTTTTTGTTTATGGATAAAAAACGTCATTGCGAGGTACGAAGCAATCCCCAATTAGTAGAGCGGCTATGCAAAGCTTCTCTGTATAGTTTGGGATTGCTTCGTACCTCGCAATGACGCCTTTTAAAAGCATCTGATTTTTATATTATAACTTAAACTTCCCCTTCAATGCAGCCAGTTTCAAAGCCATATCTGTTTCCGGTTCTTTTTCAACCCTTTTATTAAAGCTTGGCTTGTTATTACCCTGAGGACGGCGGTCGTCGTTACGGCGCTGATTTGATTCGCTTTTGTCGTTCTCTTTCATGGATAGGGCAATACGCTTACGGTTCACATCAACCTCCGTAACAGTTACCTCAACCTTTTGGTGTACTTTCAATACCTCGTTAGGGTCTTTAATGTAACGGTTAGTGATCTGGCTCAGGTGAACAAGGCCATCCTGGTGAACACCGATATCAACAAAAGCGCCAAAGGCGGTGATATTGGTTACAATACCCGGCAGTTTCATTCCTACCTTCAAATCGCCTATGGCATTTACCCCCTCGGTAAAGCTGAATGCCTCAAACTGTTCACGAGGGTCGCGGCCCGGTTTGGCAAGTTCGGCCATGATATCATTCAGGGTAGGCAAACCAACTGTTTCAGA
>NZ_DASVOB010000542.1:0-12690 GCF_036383575.1 Mucilaginibacter sp. | reverse complement strand
TGCCGAAGTAGCTGAAGAATTTGCCAAACTGGCTAACGGTAAGATAGTACTGTTCCCCGGTGCCGAAAGCCCGATGAGGAGCATACAACAAGGCCTGTCCGCCGATACCAAGATCATCGACCTGCCTGTTTACGAAACTGTGCTGGAAGAAGATGTAGAAGCCAGCGGCGCTGATGTGATGGTATTTACCAGCCCATCAAACGTAGAGGCTTATTTTGCCGATAACCTGCTTGACCCATACCAAAAGGTAGTGGCGATCGGCAAATCAACCGGCAAAAAATTTGATGAAATGGGTGTAAAATACACGCTCCCCTACTCACCCGACGAAGTTGGGCTGGCAGAGGCAGTGTTTGGACTATAAGCCCCCCGGCCCCCTAAAGGGGGAGTGATGGAGGCTAATTATTATATAAAGAAATTTAAAACTCCCCCTTTAGGGGGTTGGGGGGCATATGTTACAACGACCAAGAAGGAACCGCAAAAGTGAAGTGATACGCCAGATGGTGCAGGAAACGCATGTTAGCGCTGCTAACCTGATTTTCCCGCTGTTTATTATTGATGGCGTAAACCAGAAAAGTGAAGTGGTATCAATGCCGGGCATTTTCCGTTATTCTATCGATAACTTGCTGCGCGAGATTGAAAGCTGCCTTAAACTGGGCTTAAACTCTTTTGACCTGTTCCCTAATATTGCCGAAGAACTGAAGGATAAATTTGCTACCGAAAGCTACCGCGATGAAAGTTTGTACCTGCGCGCTATCCGCGAGGTAAAAAAGAACTTCCCGGAAGCCTGCGTTATCACCGATGTAGCTATGGACCCTTACAGCAGCGACGGCCACGACGGTATTGTGGAAAACGGTATGATCCTCAACGACGAAACGCTTGATGTTTTGGGCAAAATGGCCCTGGCTCATGCACAATCGGGAGCTGATATCATCGCTCCATCGGACATGATGGACGGCCGTGTGGGTTATATCCGCAATGTACTTGATGATAATGGCTTTACCAATGTGTCTATCATGTCGTACTCGGCCAAGTATGCCAGTGCGTTTTATGGCCCGTTCAGGGATGCATTAAACTCGGCACCCAAATTTGGCGATAAAAAAACCTACCAGATGAACCCGGCCAATCAACGCGAAGCCCTGATTGAGGCCGAACTGGATGAGCTGGAAGGCGCAGATTTCCTGATGGTGAAACCAGCCCTGCCCTACCTTGACGTTATTAAACTGATAAAAGATAAAACCGAACTACCGGTCGCTGCATACAATGTAAGCGGCGAATATGCCATGATCAAAGCTGCCATACAACGCGGCTGGTTAAATGAGCAGCGCGCCATTACCGAGGTGCTTACCAGCATTCGCCGGGCCGGTGCAACTGCTATTTTAACCTATCATGCCAAGGAGGTTTTGGAGAATAAGTGGTTGTAGGGTAGTGATTAGAGGTTGGAGATTAGAGATTAGGAAAACCAAAATATAAAACAACCGTCATTGCGAGGGACAAAACGGTTTAAGACTTAGGAAGTTTTAAAAACTTCGTAAGTCTGGATCTACACCATGTCATTGCGAGGCACGAAGCAATCGCGAACTGTGCAGGGCGGAACTGCAAATCGGGGATTGCTTCGTACCTCGCAATGACGGTTAAATAAAATAAGAATTTAGAATTTCAACAAAAAATGTTCGATTCAATAAAAAAGATGTTTTCAGCAGAGGATGAACCGGTAAATACTACGGGCAAGCCCGATATCAGTCGTGAAAAATCGGCCGAATTGTATGCTAAGGCGCAAACGTTTTTCCCGGGTGGGGTTAACTCGCCGGTAAGGGCTTTCAAATCAGTTTACGGTACGCCGCTGTTCATTCAAAAAGGCGATGGCAGCCATATCTGGGATGCTGATGGCAACGAGTTTATCGACTACTGCTGCTCATGGGGACCACTTATCCTCGGCCACAACAATACCAAGGTAAGGGAAAAGGTTATCGAGGTAATGCAACACGGCATGAGCTTCGGAGCACCTACCGCATTGGAAAATGAGTTGGCCGAGCTGATCCTGAAAAACAATAAGTTTATTGAAAAGATCCGCTTTGTTAGCTCTGGCACCGAGGCTGTAATGTCGGCCATCAGGTTGGCAAGGGGTTATACCAAACGCGATAAAATTCTGAAATTTGAAGGTTGCTATCACGGTCATGCCGATGCCCTGCTGGTAAAAGCAGGTTCGGGCCTGGTTACTTTTGGTGAAACCTCATCGGCTGGTGTACCCAAATCAGTCGCCGACGAAACCATCGTGGTGGCACTGAATGATAAGGAGGCGCTTGCCAAAGCTTTCGAAGAATTTAAAGATCAGATTGCCGCTGTGATCATTGAGCCGGTGCCGGCCAACAACGGTTTGCTATTACAGGAAAAAGAATACCTGCAATACCTGCGCGACATCTGTACCCAAAACGGCACCATGCTGATATTTGACGAGGTGATCTCCGGTTTCCGTGTAGGCTTTGAAGGTGCGGCCGGTTATTACCAGATCAAACCAGACATCATTACTTACGGTAAAATTATTGGCGGCGGTATGCCGGTTGGTGCTTACGGCTCATCAGCAACTATCATGAGCAATATATCGCCCGAGGGTTCGGTTTACCAGGCAGGTACCTTATCAGGTAACCCTGTTGCTATGGGTGCCGGTATTGCCCAGCTTAGCGAGCTTTTACGTATGGGCTTTTACCGCGACCTGAACAATAAAACAGAAGAGTTCGTAGAAGCTATCCAGCGTTTTGCCACTGCCCGCAATTACAAATTTAAGGTGTTTGGCATAGGCTCCATATTTTGGTTTGCTTTTACAGATAAAGAGTATATTCGTAAAGCCGAAGATATTGATGCATCAAGCATGGAAAAATTCAAAAAATTCCACCGCGAGTTGCTGAACAGGGGCATTTATTTAGGTCCGTCGGGTTATGAGGTTGGCTTTATATCATCGGCCCACACCAAGATCGACCTGGAGAAAACAAAACGTGCTATATTTGATAGTTTAGATCTGGTGTTTAATTCTAAGTAGCCAGTTTGCAGTTGCCAGCGGGCAGTTTGCAGTTTAATATAAACACATTGCAAACTGACAAACTACTGCCAACTGAAAACTGATAACTGCCAACTGATATGAAGAAGTCATTTGTTATTTTTTACGCGCTCATCACCTATGCCGTTGCCGAACTGGTATGGTGGGGCTATATGCTGGTTACGCTGCAACCGCGTCGTACCGGCATGATCCTGGGCGAAGGGGCTATGTTTGTAGCCGTATTTTTGATTGGCGCTATTAACCTGCATCGCTCTTTCAATAAAGAGCGCCGTCTGCAGGAACAAAAAAAGAACTTCCTGCTTTCGGTAACGCATGAGCTGAAATCGCCGCTGGCATCTATCAAGATCCTGCTGCAAACTATTCAGAAACGTCATCTGACAAAAGAACAGCTTCTTGATTTTATTGAGAAATCATTGAATGATGTAGAACGTTTGGATGATATGGTTGAGAATATGTTATTGGCATCAAAAATCGAAAACCGTTCATACAGCTTTCCTAAGGCCAGTTTTAACCTTTCGGTTTTGGTTGACAGCATTGTTAACCGCCTGCAGATCTCTAAATGCGATTGCAACCAGCAGATCATTGAGGCCGAGATAGAGCCAAAGGTGGAGATAGTAGGTGATAAGTTTGCACTGACATCGGTAGTGACCAATTTGATCGAGAACGCTGTAAAATATTCAAGTCCCTGCTCATCGGTTGGGGTAAAACTATTCTCAAAAGACGATAAAGTTTATTTACAGGTAGCCGATCATGGCATCGGCATTGCCGACGAGGAAAAGACCCGCATTTTTGAGCGCTTTTACCGAGTAGGCAGCGAAGAAACCCGTAACACCAAAGGCACCGGACTGGGCCTTTACATTGTTAAGGAGGTGTTGGATAAACACCAGGCCAGCATCAGGGTTAAGGATAACCGCCCCGCTGGCAGTATTTTTGAAGTTACATTTGGATTAACCTAAATTAAAACATGAATATGCCAAACAAAAAAAGAATTTTATTGGCCGAAGACGAAGAGCATTTGTTAGAAGCAATTAAGCTTAACCTTGAGCTGGAAGGCTACAAGGTTTCTCCGGCTAAAAACGGCAAAAAAGCTTTACAGCTGTTTAAGGAAGAACGCTTTAACCTGGTGATATTGGACGTAATGATGCCCGAAATTGACGGCTTCGTTGTTGCCGAAACCATCAGGCTTGAAAATACCGAAGTACCTATCATGTTCCTTACGGCCAAAAACACCAATGAGGACAAGATCTCGGGCTTAAAGAAAGGTGCGGATGATTACCTTACCAAGCCTTTTAACCTTGAAGAGCTTATTTTAAGGGTGAACAACCTGGTAAAACGCAGCCTGAAAGGTGAAGACCTGAAAGAGTTTAACAGCTACAAAATAGGCGATAAAACCATCCACTTTAACTCGTTTGAACTGGTTAATGAAGACGGCTCAATTACCGCGCTTACCAAAAAGGAAACCATGCTGCTTAAATTGCTGATAGAGCGCCGTAACGACGCCGTATCACGCGAGCAGATCCTGGAAACCGTTTGGAACTATGACGTTTACCCGTCAACCCGTACTATCGATAACTTCATCCTAACCTTCCGTAAGTATTTTGAACCAGATCCTAAAAACCCGGTTTATTTTCACTCTATCCGTGGTGTAGGCTATAAATTTACCGATAACCAGCATTAATGTTCAGTAACAGGACACGTATATTCATTGCGTTTATTTTTCTGCTGTCGTTAGGTGTACTGGTGTATTTCCGTATTTATGAGCTTGCAGCAGTAGCAATAATGATGATCATCCTGCTCATCTGGGATTATTTCAGGCAGGGCACGTTAGTTGTAGCATCCAAACATTTTCATGTAAAGGATTATGATAAAACCGCTGCCTCGTTAAACGAGATCATGAAACCCGAATGGCTCAGCAAAAACCGCCGGGGATATTATGAATTTATATACGGCGGCTTATGTCTGCAAAAACAGGATTTTGAAGGGGCAGAAATGCACTATGAAATAGCGGCACAATATCCCTTACGTTCGGTTAATGATCATGTAGCCGCACTGGTTAGCGTGGCCAATATCAGTATCAGGCGTGGTAATTTTGAAAAAGCCAAGGCCTACCTGCAATTAACCGAGCAGCATAAGGAAAAAATAACTGCCAAAATGAGGGAAGTGATCAACCGACTTCAGCAGGAATTAAAGAAAGATACAAGACAGTAAGAAGTAAGAATCAAGACAGCAAGAGTCAGGATTCAAGAAAATAAGAAAAGAGAGGCAAGACGGCAAGAGGCAAGAAACAAGATGAGGAAAGGAAACTTTTCTTCTTGCATCCTGACTCTTGATTTCTTGCTTCTAATATAAAATATGAGAGATTCGTTATTAATAAAAGCGGCATTTTCGGAGCAAACAGAACGCCCACCGGTTTGGATGATGAGGCAGGCGGGCCGCTTTATGAAAGAGTATTGGGAAATTAAAAACAAATACTCGTTCCTTGAAATGTGTAAAACACCGGAGATTGCTGCCGATGTTACCATGCTGCCTGTCGACCTGTTAGGCATCGACGGCGCTATCCTGTTTTCAGATATCCTAGTAACCGGCGAAGCAATGGGCGGCGATCTGAGCTTTAACGCAGGTGTTGGTCCGCTGTTTGCCAATCCGATACGTACGCAAGCAGATATTGATGCATTACAAACTGATGTATTGGATAAACTGCAATACGTTGGCGATGCCATCAAAGTAATTCAGCAACGTCTTGCCGGCCGCATTCCGCTGATCGGTTTTGCAGGCGCACCGTTCACGGTAATGAGTTACCTGGTTGAAGGCGGATCATCAAAAGATTTCAAGCGCACCAAACTGATGCTACACAATGAGCCCGAAATGGCACATCAGCTGTTATCAAAAATAGCTACCGTTACGGCCGATTACCTGAACATGCAGATTGCTGCGGGTGTAAACGCCGTACAGATCTTCGATAGCTGGGCGCAGGCTTTGGCGTGGGATGATTATAAAGAATTTAGCCATCGTTATATTGCCGAGATCATCAGCAAACTGAACCGTAAAGATATCCCGGTGATCTCGTTCTGTAAAGGCAGCTCGGTTTTCGCGCCGCTGATGGCCGAGGCTAAACCGGATGTAATTTCGATAGACTGGAATGTTGATCTGTTAGATATCAAAAAACGCTTACCGGCGGGCATAGCGGTACAAGGCAACCTTGATCCGCATATTCTTTATGCCGATAAAAAAGTAATTAAAGAACGCATCTATCGTTTGTTCGACCGTATGAAGGGCGAAAACGGCTTCATCTTTAACCTGGGTCACGGCATTATGCCTGATATCCCGTTTGATAATGTGAAGTACGCGGTGGAAGTGATAAAAGAATACAGGAACTAAAAAAACAGTATGTCATTGCGAGCGATAGCGCGGCAATCGCGAACTATGCAAGTCACTCTGTAAAGTTCGCGATTGCTTCGTTCCTCGCAATGACATGAACTTACGGTATGTACCAATACGTTCTCGCCATACACATCATTTTTGTAGTCTGCTGGATGGCGGGGCTGTTTTATATTGTGCGCTTATTTATCTATCACACCGAGGCACAGGATAAACCCGAACCTGAACGTACCATACTTTCCAAACAGTTTGAGATCATGGAAAGCAGGCTGTGGAACGTAATAGCCAAGCCATCCATGTTAATCACCATACTGGCGGGTTGTACTATGCTATACTTAAGCCCTGTATGGTTAAAAATGCCCTGGCTGCATATCAAATTAGCTTTTGTATTAGGCCTGGTGGGTTATCATCACATTTGCGAATCCAAGATCAAGCAAATGCGCCAAGGTGTTTTCAAATGGACCTCCAGCCAGCTACGCCTCTGGAATGAGCTCGCTACCATTTTTCTTTTCGCCATCGTTTTTCTTGCTGTAAAAAAGGATGCTTTGAGCTGGGTATTCGGTGTAGTTGGGATAGTTTCTTTAGGGGTGATATTGATGATTGCCGTGAAGATCTATAAGCGGTATAGGGAGAAGAAGTAATTCTATTGATCTACCCGCAATGGTTTCTGACTCTTCAGCCGAATATATAATTCTAACGCATTTTCGATAACTTCTTTTTTTGATTTAATTCCGCTTATTCTTTGAGCCTTTGCAATTAAGATTTCTTCGATTACTATTTTCATTAACTATTTAGTTTATTTAAGAAAAGCCTTTTCTTAAAGTTAGCTCAATATATGGATGTTATGCCTATATCAGATTTATTAATTCCCAAGAATATCATTGTATTGCTCTAATCGAATTTGCTTAATTGATACTACTTCTAAATTATTTAAGAAATTGTGTTTCCTCTTAATCTGTTTTACAATCTCGCATTGAAAAGCCTCTGTAATGACAACATCTACATACGGGTATAAAGCACCCATTAAAATATCTATAACATCACTTTCCTCTCCTTTTCTATTTTTTTGTAAATATTTATAGTGGTGGATATATGAAGTTGCCATTAAAGAAGGAAATTGGTCAACCGGAAATTCCTTTTTTATCTGATTATAATAATTCAGTTCTGGAAGCAAGTTTTCAGCAGCTATTTGATAGGCAATAAGTTTTACACTAAACTCAAACGTAGACTTTGATTTTAATTGTTCTCTTGAGAATATATTGGAAGGCTTTGAACTGATTATTTTAAAGGTTTCATTTCTATTCATCTTGAATATTTCATTTCCCGCATCAGTTATATGTTTATCCAATAAACTAAGAATATCCAATCCTAACTTCTTATTGGGAATTGCCAATAACTCAATTAATATAGGGTTAATAAATTCTATCGTTTGATTTAATAGCTGATTTTCATCTTTTACAATTATACCTTCCGGCTTCAAAAGAACTGTATGTAATGAAGTTATCACATCTATTACGTCCGTATAAACCATTGAAGACTTTAATTCCCAAAGAGAGTAGGGCGAAACCGCGATGATGCCATCTGAAAATACTAAGTTTAACAAATTGCTTCCAAAACCGGAACGGTCTTTAACCATTTCGCTTAACGCACAGGTATCTAAGTAATATAATTTATAAAGCTTTCCATTTAAATTTATCATTCGTAAAAGTTATAAATATTTACATCCCCATGCAACCATTTACATCACTATACCATCTTACTTATAAATGATGTTTTTGGAACCTAAATATACCATTCACCAATTGATAGACCGCTGCCGGGCAGGCGAGCGGAAGGCTCAGGAACTGCTTTATAAACAGTTCGCCTCAAAAATGCTGGTGGTATGTATGCGCTATGCTACCGACCGCATGGAGGCCGAAGATATGTTGCAGAATGGCTTTATAAGGGTTTTCAAAAAAATGGATGATTACCGGGGCGACGGATCATTCGAGGGTTGGGTTAGGCGCATTATGGTTCACAGTTCAATTGAATACTACCGCAAGCATCATAAAATGATGCAAATGGTGGAGATTGACGAAGCCGGGCATGAGCCATCTGTTAACCCCATAGCTGCGGCCAACCTGGATGCAAAAGTGCTGATGGGCATGATACAACAATTAGCACCGGGTTACCGGATAGTGTTTAACCTTTATGCGCTGGAAGGTTACTCGCACAAAGAGATTGCGGAGATAGTAGGTATTACCGAGGGTGCCTCTAAATCGCAGCTATCAAGGGCACGCACAATATTGAAAGAACAAATTGCTAAAATGGAGGGCAAAAGTTATGGATATGCAGGATAAGGAACTGGACAGGCTGTTTCAACAAAAGCTTGATGATCTGGAGATACAGCCATCGGCCGGTGTATGGCAGGGCATCAGCGCCGAATTGAACACCGATAAACGCAGAAGAACACTATTCCCTTTGCTGAGCGCGGCAGCAGGCATTATATTGCTGATCACCGCAGGCATCCTGTTTATTCCGAAACAACCGGTTAAGAATAGCGGCCAGCATCATTCAACCGAGATAGTTAAAACGCATGAAACGGTAAAACCGTCCGTTGCCGTTAAAGTTGAGCCCGTGGTACCTCCGGCCCCGGCTCAAAACAAAGTGCCTGCAAATCTGGTTATAGCTCCTGTTAACAATATAGCGCACGTTAATAAAACAAAAACCAATTTGACACCATCTGTACAACAGCCCGTAATTACTGCCCAGCTACCTGCAGCTGCTCACGCAAATGAGCCCTTATTGGCAAATGCCCCTGCCGTAGATTATCATGTTGTTAAAACCGATGCCCCGGATACAGCAACAAGGATCAGCCCAAAATCAGCCATTATTAACAGCGAAAAAGCACAGCCTGTATTGATAGCGCAAACACCAGCCCAATCTGCCCCTGCAACTGCCAGGCCTGTTAAAAAACACCGTATCCGCAGTCTTGGCGATGTATTTAACGTAGTGATAGCAGCAGTTGACAAACGTAAAGACAAAGTGATTGAATTTAGCAATACCGACGAAGATGACGCCACCATTACAGGCTTAAACCTGGGCTTTATTAAAGTTAAAAAAGAGAAAGACAAATAATATTTTAGCGAACGATAGATATATACCATAACATATGAAACGCCTTATTTTTACCATCACAATATGCCTTGCCGCGAGCTTTGTTTTTGCTCAAAGCACACCTGCCGATTCTGCAAGAAATACCACCGATACCACCACTACACATAACAAGCATGTTAAGGTAAAACTTGGCTTTGGCGATGATGTGCCGCAGGTAAACATTAACAGTAACGGGCCTGATACTACCTATCATGCACATAAAGCCCCGGGCTTTTCCTTTGGGGTAACCTTTTCAAGGATCGATCTGGGCTTTGCTACATTGATTGATAATGGCAGCTTTACCTTGTCAAGCAAGAACAAGTTCCTGAGCTATCGCCAGTGGAAAACGAGCAACTTTGGTTTTGACGTGCTGCAATTTGGCTACCGCTTCAACAGCGCATTCAAAATTTACGTATCCGGCGGCTTCGACTGGACACATATCCGCCTCCGTAACGATATCACCATACAGCGTAACGCACCGGTGCTTACCTACGTTCAGGATAGTATCCACTTCAGCAAAAACCGTTTTTCGTCAAGCTATCTCCGTATCCCCCTTTCATTTTATTACCGCAGTCACGAAGACGAACGCGGAAATTATTTCAGGCTGGTTGCCGGTCCGGAGATTGGGATCTTACTTAATGGCCGCGTAAAACAGATCAGCGAAGAAAATGGCAAACAAAAATTCAACGATGATTACCACTTTGCTAAACTTCGTAAAGGCGTATTTGTGCGCATGGGTTATGGCATCATGGGTCTGTATGCCAAATATTACTTCAACGATATGTTTGAGAACAGCCCCGATCAAAAAGGCTTGAAAAACTTCTCGTTTGGATTGACTTTTGGCTTTTAAGGAGCCATGATTCTGAACCATGATTTTCAGGATTCAGGGATTACCATGATAGATAAGTAGATAGATAGATGACCTGCTCTATCCCATAATCTTTAAATCAGGCAAATCATGGTTCATACCCCATCCTGTAATCCTTAAATCAGGCAAATCATGGTTCAGAATCATGGTTCAAACGTTTATCTTTGCCCCTGATGTCAGAGATTCCTTTTTTGCAGGCGGTTGCAGTAAGTAAAATATACCCGGGAAAACAGCAGGCCGGTGTAAAAAAAACCGGACTGATCATTGAGCCGGGCAAGATCACAGCTATAATAGGCGAAAGCGGAAGCGGTAAAAGCACTTTACTCCGGTTATTATATGGTCTGCTTTCCCCCGATGAAGGTACGGTTTACTTTAAGGGTGAACGCATTTGGGGCCCCGAAGAAAAGCTGATCCCCGGTCATGATGCCATGAAAATGGTGACACAGCATACAGACGATCTTAACCTTTTTGCCAAGGTTTGGGATAACGTAGCAGCCATGCTCCCCGCAACCAACCTCAAAGCCAAACAGGAAAAAACCGAAAGGGTACTTAAGCAGTTGAACATGCTTGCCATGGCCGATAAACGTGTGGCCGACTTAAGCGGAGGTGAAAAGCAGCGCGTAGCTATTGCCCGGGCCATCATCACCCATCCGCAGGTATTACTGCTCGACGAACCGTTTAACCAGGTGGATACTTCATTCAGGGAAGGCTTACAGCATGATATCAGGCAAATAGTTAAAGAAACCGGTTTAACGGTGATCATGGTATCCCACGATCCTGCCGAAGTGCTCTCCATGGCCGATGAGCTTATCGTACTTAATAAAGGCGAAATAGTAGAGCATGGAGCACCTAAATCATTATACAAGCACCCTAAATATCTTTATACAGCCCAGCTTTTGAGCAACTGCAATGTACTTACTGCTGCCGAAGCCCACCTTTGCGGTATCGAGATCTCGAAGGAATATGCTGTTATTTATCCTGAGCAGATCAAAATAAAGCTGATAGCCGCGGTAAAAAACTGGGTTGTTAAGCAGGTATTGTTTAAAGGTTTTTATGAGGATCTGATCCTCGAGCATGGAGGTATTATTCTCAGGGTTTTGAGTGAAGAGACAGGGAAGTATGTTGAGGGGGATTCTGTGGCTGTGAGAGTGGAGAAGTATCTGGAGTATTAATAGTTACTTAAGAGGCAAAGCCTTTCTTGATATTATACCAGCATCCAAAAGCGAAGATACCTCGTTTCCAAAATGTTTTCCGCAGCAGATCAACTTCGGGTGAAAACGAGCAGAACATGTAGGTAGTGTGCGGCTGCAGGGGCATAGCAAGTTTTTGCAGAAGACGGGGAGAGTGCGAATCGGGGCAAAATAATTGCAGCCCGTGGTTCTGTTTGTTTTGCAGGGCAAAGGCCGCACGGTGGCCCCCGAGGCGGGTTGTGCGCAAAGAAGCCTTTCTGCTGCAAGCCTTTTTGGTTACTTTTGTGGCGACAAAAGTAACTGGCCCTCGCGCGGCCAAGAGCGCGACGATGTAAGTTCAAACCCTACAATAGCCGTTACCTGCCTTTGTGCGATTGCTTCGTACCTCGCAATGACATGGTGGAGAAGTCATTTCACCTTTTGCCAACTTTAGGCTTTTGAACATCAAATCTTTCCTACAAAAAACAAACCGGCGCCATACCTCGCGTTGGCAACCGGTTTCTTAAACGTATATTTAAAAAAATCTTAATTCCTTAAATTAAGGCTCAGCATTACGAGGTTCTTATTTTCGATATAAGCTGTACGCTCGTTCAGCCTGTCTAAAATCTGATCAAGTGCCAGTCTCGTCCTTTTCTTTTTGATATTGAGTTTGCTGTAAACTGTTTCTTCGTAAATAAGCTTATTGCTATCGTTATAAAATTTAACGGTTTGCACGCGGGGTAAATTAACGTTGTGTTCAACTACCCAAAATCCGTGTACATTTGCTATTTTATTCTGAGCCTGCACTGCAGCTGCTGCAAATGCCAGGATGCAAATTGTGATAATTAACTTTTTCATGGCGTTATTTTTAATTTATGAACTAAAATTAAGCGCTTGTAAAACGGATTGAAAGCAACATAGTCACACTACCTCCCGGTTACGACAAACAGCATTATAATGCGATGAACAAACTTTTAATTGCAAAAAGCTATCGGAGCAGCCTCCTCCTTGTAGTTTGTCATCAAATGATTGCAGTTTGTCTCAATTCACTTTAAAAGCAATTCAATTAAACTGTTTTGCAGTAAATT
>NZ_DASVOB010000541.1:0-15445 GCF_036383575.1 Mucilaginibacter sp. | reverse complement strand
AGTAGTAAGTGCATCCGGATAGCTCACAAAAGCAAAGTTCTGGCTTAAGTATAACGCCTGATCCATAGCCATTTTAGCTAATGTAGCAGCAATAGATGAGATAGCCTGCGCAATGACACGCTCAGTTTTACCACGACCCATTTGCGCATAAACCACGTTATAATTAAGGCTATCAAAACCTAAAAGTTGTGTAGTTAAAGTACGGTTAAGCGGAAACGATGAGCCATAACCAGCTGCCGAACCCAGGGGATTTTTATTAGTGATGCGGTAAGCTGCTAAAACCAGTTCCAGATCATCGGCCAAACTTTCGGCATAAGCGCCAAACCACAGACCGAATGATGATGGCATAGCCACCTGCAGGTGGGTGTAACCAGGCAGTAAAACATCTTTATGTTTTTCGCTCAGTTCAATCAACTGGCGAAACAGTGTTTCAGTACTTTCAACAACTTCCTGTAGTTGATGACGGAAGAAAAGTTTAAGATCAACCAAAACCTGGTCGTTACGTGAGCGGCCGCTGTGGATCTTTTTGCCGGCATCGCCGATGCGCTGGGTGAGCAGCAGTTCAACCTGCGAGTGCACATCTTCTACATGTTCATCGATCTTAAAACCGCCTTTGGCAATATCGGCATAAATATTTTTCAACTCACGCTGAACAAGCTCAAGATCGGCATCGTCCATCAGCCCTACGCTTTGCAGCATGCGGGTATGGGCGAGGGACCCTAAAACATCAAACGCCGCCATTTGCTCATCAAATTCGCGGTCCCGCCCAACAGTAAAGTTTTCAACCAGTTCGTTAACATTGGTAGTTTTTTGCCATAGCTTGCTCATGGTGCAAATGTATAAAAATTGAGAACCATGATTACTGTCTGAACCGGGATTTTTAGGATTTAGGGATTCGCAGGATTTTTCTTCTGAACCGGGATTTTGGGGGATTTGCTTTTCCGGCGATGCTTTTTTACCCCGAGGTCGTATCCTCACGACCGCCTGCACAATCCTGCCCATCTTAAAAATCCCCCCCAAATCCCGGTTCAGACAAATAAGACAGTTCAGGATGCAAATTCCAAACCATCCGTTTAACATTGTTGATTGTGACAACATATCATAGGCTTTGGCCAATATTGTATAAACCGCTATCTTAACCACATGAAACATCTTTTATGTAAGCCATTGCTTAGCATTGCCTTATTATGCTGCTCTTTTTCAATATCACAAGCCCAAACGCCCGGGGCTACGGGTCTTAAATCCGAATACCTTGTAAATCCAATAGGTATTGATAACGTCCATCCCCGCTTAACCTGGCTCATGAACGATAAAGCGCAAGGAGCTGCTCAAAGCGCTTATCAACTATTTGTTGGTACTGATTCACTTGCGGTTTCTACTGGTAAAGGCAGCAACTGGGCTACTCCCAAAATTGCTTCATCAAACAACCTTGTCATTTATAATGGCCAGCAACTAAAACCTTTTACTAAATATTACTGGAAGGTTCAGCTTTGGGACCAGGCGGGTAAAAAACTTGCTCCATCAGCTATAAATAGCTTTGAAACCGGCATGATGGGGATGCAAAACTGGAAAGGCTCATGGATCAGCGACAACAAAGGGATAGCGGTAAACCCTGCCCCCTATTTTCGGAATACATTTAAGGTGACAAAAACTATCCGCTCGGCAAGGGCTTATATTGCTGTTGCTGGTTTATACGAGCTATATCTCAACGGAAAAAAGATCGGCAATCATAGGCTCGATCCAATGTACACCCGGTTTGACAGGCGTACGCTTTATGTATCTTATGATGTTACTGCTCAGTTGCAAAGTGGCAAAAACGCGGTTGGTGTATTGTTAGGCAACGGCTGGTATAATCATCAGAGTACGGCTGTATGGTTCTTCCACCAGGCACCATGGCGTGGTCGCCCGGCATTTTGTATGGATTTGCGCATCACTTATACCGATGGTACAGTTGAAACCGTAAAATCGGGCACCGGCTGGAAAACCTCGCTTAGCCCTATTGTTTTCAATAGTATTTATACTGCCGAGCATTATGATGGTCGACTGGAACAAGCGGGCTGGAACACCGCAAATTTTGATGACAGCAAATGGAAGCCGGTCATTAACCGTTCGGCCCCATCCATGAATATTGTATCGCAGGCTATGCAGCCTATCCGCGCGGTTGATACCATCAGCACCAAAGGCGTAACCAAAATTGACAGCGATGTTTGGGTATTTGATATGGGCAGGAACATTTCGGGTGTAAGCCAGATTACGGTTAAAGGTGATTCTGGAACAGTGATTCGCCTAAAACATGCCGAAAGGTTGAACAAAAATGGGCACGTTGATCAATCCAATATTGATCTGCACTACCGTCCAACCGATGATAAAGACCCTTTCCAAACCGATATTTTTATTTTAGGCGGCAAAGGTGAAGAAACTTTTTCACCTCGCTTTAATTACAAAGGGTTTCAGTACATAGAAGTGAGCAGCAGCAAACCTATCCGGATAAGTAAAGAAAACATCAAAGCATTTTTTATGCACAGCGATGTGGAGCCGATTGGTACGGTCAAAGCATCAAACCAAACTATTAACCAGATATGGACAGCCACCAACAATAGTTACCTGAGCAACCTTTTCGGCTACCCTACCGATTGCCCACAGCGCGAAAAGAATGGCTGGACAGGCGACGCCCACATTGCCAGCGAAACTGGCTTATATAACTTCGACGGTATTACTGTTTACGAAAAATGGTTGGCTGACCACCGCGATGAGCAGCAGCCTAACGGTGTGTTGCCATCTATCATCCCAACCGGCGGCTGGGGCTATGAATGGGGTAACGGCCCCGATTGGACCAGCACCATCGCCATTATTCCGTACAATATTTATTTATTTTATGGAGATAGTAAACTACTGGCTGATAGCTATAATGCGATTGAAAAATATGTAAACCATATTGATGAGCTTTACCCAACCGGGCTTACCACCTGGGGCCTGGGCGATTGGGTACCGGTAAAATCAGTTTCGCCGGTTGAACTTACGTCATCGGTTTATTATTTTACCGATGCCAGTATATTAGCTAAAGCTGCTAAAATATTAGGCAAACAAGCCGACTATACAAAATATACCGCATTAGCCAATAAGATCAGGAATGCTATCAATGCAAAATATTTAGATACTACTACCGGCATTTACGGTAAAGGTCTGCAAACGGAACTGAGCGTGCCGCTTTACTGGGGCGTAGTTCCTGAAAACCTGAAAAGCAAGGTAGCGGATAACCTTGCTCAACGTGTTGCTGCCGATAACTTCCATTTAGATGTGGGTATTCTTGGTGCCAAAGCCATTTTAAGTGCTTTGAGCGATAACGGTCACGCAGATGTAGCTTACAAAATCGCATCCCAGGAAACCTTCCCATCATGGGGCTGGTGGATGGTGAACGGCGCGACAACTTTGTATGAAAACTGGCAGATAGATGCCAAATCAGATATCTCTCTAAACCACATCATGTTTGGCGAAATTGGTGCATGGCTGTACAAAGGCATTGCCGGCATCCACCCTGATCCTGAACATCCTGGCTTTAAAAACGTCCTACTACAACCGCACTTTGTACCCGGGCTGAATGAGTTTACGGCTACGCATAAAGGGCCTTATGGTAACATTATTTCCTCATGGCAGCGTACCAACAACGGAGTAACTTATAAAGTTACTGTACCGGCCAATTCAACTGCAACTATCACTTTCCCGGCAGGTAGAGTTTACCTGGGCGGCAAGCCACTTGCCATCAACAGCTCTTACAAAGCAACAGCGGGGAGTTATGTATTCGAGCTGAAATAATAAAGCTGCAAATGCCATAGTATTTTCATATTTTAATATTGGCGCATATCAAATGACCATTTACTGACAGGCCGGGGCAACCCCGGCCTGTTTTTGTATATAAATTTGTCACACCTTATTTACAGTCACTGATACCATGCGCAGGATATTTACTATCGTATTTTTATTATTTGTTACAAAATTTGCCGTAGCCGGCCCGGAACAACCCTGGTCGTTAAGCAGCGACAAGGAAGGTATTAGAGTTTATACCCGACACATCGCCGACTCAAAGATCAAAGCCATTAAAGTAGAATGTACATTTAATGCAACTGCCGCTCAATTGGTAGCTGTATTGATGGATATAAAAACCTGTGCAGAATGGGTTTACCATACCAAATCAGCAACCGTTATTAAAGAGGTATCACCATCAGATATATATTACTATTCAGAAGTGAACATACCCTGGCCGGTACATAACCGCGATTTTGTAGCGCATTTAAAAGTTACCCAGGACCCTAAAACCAAAGTCGTTACTATCGACGCACCGGTTATATCAAACATGGTACCTGCAAAGGACGGTATTGTAAGGGTTGAAAACTCAACCGGCCGCTGGGTAATTACCCCTGTTGACAGCGCCCATGTAAGTATTGTTTATACCCTACATCTTGACCCGGGAGGTTCGGTACCGGCATGGCTCATTAATATGTTTGCCGCGCAAGGACCAATGGAAAGTTTTAAGGGATTGAAAAAACAGTTGCAGAAACCTGTTTATAAGGATGTGAAGCTGGCTTATATACAGTGAGCCCCAACCGTTGATTTAGATGATTACGTTGATTTCGCTGATTTTCCTGAACCGGGATTTGAGCAGGTTAAGTGATTTATAAGATTTTTGTCTGAACTCGAATTTTATGGAATCAGGAGAATTTTTTCGAATTTGCTTAACATTTTGTTAATTCCTTAATTCTATAAATTCAGGTTCAGACAAAAAAAACCCTCCCCTCAATCCAACAAATTCCCCTCAAATCCAGGTTCAGACAAATCGCAGTACCTGCAAATAAACGTCAACATTTTGCAAATAAAATTGAAAACTCGTATCACACTTAGCTGTACTTTCGATGTTGATATATAAGCGTTTGATTTACTTGCAGGATACCAAAGGATAGTTGTGCAAATTATAAACGTTAATATTGCTTTAACCAATTTAAAGTAAACGTGTAAACGATGAGAGTTGCTTTGTTTGTTCCTTGTTATGTTGATCAGTTTTACCCCAAAGCGGCTATTGCTACGCTGGAGTTACTGGAGAAACTTGGCTGTGAGGTCCACTACCCTAAAAATCAAACCTGCTGCGGACAGCCGATGGCCAATTCGGGCTACGAGCATTTAACCGGCGGCTGTAATAATTTATTTGTCGATAATTTTTCGGGATACGATTATATCGTTTGTCCCTCGGGAAGCTGTACCCTGCACATCAAGGAGCATTTACATGCCGATGGAAAAGAGGAACAGGCAACCGAGATCCGCAAAAAGGTTTATGAGCTTACCGAGTTTCTGGTAGATGTATTGAGGGTAAAACAATTGACAGCCAGTTTCCCCTATCGGGTTGGACTGCATCAAAGCTGTCACGGGTTACGCGGTTTACGGATTGCCCAAATGAGCGAGCTGGTTGCCGAACCTTTTAGCAAACCGGCACAACTGCTTGATATGGTGAACGGATTGGAACTGGTACCCTTGAGCCGCCAGGATGATTGTTGCGGTTTCGGCGGTACGTTTTGCGTAGTTGAAGAGGCTGTATCGGCCAAAATGGGTAAAGACCGTGTAGCAGACCACGTATCGCATGGCGCACAATATATTACCTCAGCCGATCTTTCTTGCCTGATGCATTTAGAAGGCATTCTGCGTCGCCAAAACAGCGATGTTAAAGTAATTCACGTAGCCGAAATTTTAAACCACAGCATGTAATGAGTACCGCTACTACCAAAGATCACCCACATTTAGCTGCTGAATTTAACCGCGACGAGCCCCGTGTAAACTGGCACGATGAAACCCTGTGGTGGGTACGCGCCAAACGGGATATCGCCGCGCATAAACTCCCAGAATGGGAATTGCTGCGCGAAACAGCATCACAGATAAAATTTAACGTACTCTCAAACCTGAGCACCTACCTGGAGCAGTTTGAGGCCAATGCTATCAAAAACGGCATCATTGTACACTGGGCGGCCGATGCTGCCGAACATAACCAGATTGTGCATAGCTTGCTTGAGCAAAAGGGCATCACTAAAATGGTTAAAAGCAAATCGATGCTTACCGAGGAATGCCATTTAAACGAATACCTGAAAGATCAGGGTATCGATGTAATTGACTCCGACCTTGGCGAGCGTATTGTACAACTGGCCAATGAACCGCCAAGCCATATCGTTCTGCCTTGTATCCATAAAAAGAAGGAAGAAATAGGCGATATTTTTCATGAGCATTTAGGCTCGGCCAAAGGTGAATCAGATCCTAAGATATTGACTGAAACAGCCCGCCAGCATTTGCGCGAAGTATTTTTAACCCGTCGCGCAGCCCTTACCGGTGTTAATTTTGCGGTAGCCGAAACCGGCGAGTTTGTGATCTGCACCAACGAGGGTAACGCTGATATGGGCGCTCACCTGGCCGAGATCCATATCGCATCGATGGGTATTGAAAAGATCATCCCTGAAAGGAAACACCTTGGTGTGTTTTTGCGCCTGCTTACCCGTAGTGCTACAGGGCAACCCATTACTACCTATTCCAGCCATTTCAGCAAACCGCAGGATGGCACCGAAATTCATATTGTTATTGTTGATAACGGGCGCAGCATTCAGCTGGGGCGTGAAGAGTTCCGTAATTCCTTAAAATGTATCCGCTGCGGGGCGTGTATGAACACCTGCCCGGTTTATCGTAAAAGTGGTGGACACAGCTATCATACAGCCGTTGCCGGGCCAATAGGTTCTATCCTGGCCCCTAACCTCGACATGAAAAAATATGCCGACCTGCCATTTGCCTCCACCCTTTGCGGTTCGTGCAGCAACGTGTGCCCGGTTAAAATAGATATTCATGATCAGCTATATAAATGGAGGCAGGTAATTGTTAAAGAAGGATATTCACCCAAAACAAAAACTATGGCCATGAAGGCCATGGCTTTAACACTGGCCTCACCAACCTTATACCGTATGGGCGGTAAAACCGGCAGACTGGTATTTAAATATGCCTCATTTGCGGTAAACAATAAATTAAACCCCTGGTACAATCAAAGGGAAATGCCCAAAGCACCAGATGAGTCATTTGGCGAGTGGTATGCCAAAAGGAAAGGAGCAAAAAATTCATGAGCCGCGAAAAGATCTTAGCCGCTGTAAAATTCAACCAGCCTACAGCTAACCCATTGCCTGATATGGAAGTGCTGAACACGCTAACTGATGTCCGAACCGACCTGGTAGCTAAATATAAAACCATTGCAACAGCAGGTGGTAGTTTTATTTATGAAGTAAGTGGCTTTGATGAGATCAAAACCATCCTCAAAAATGAATTTAAGCCCGGGGTAAAGATCATATCTGCCCTTAATGAACTGAGCGACTACATTTATGCCGATGCTGTAAAGCACGACGATGGTCATACTTTTGCCGATGTGGAGTTAACCGTACTGCGTACCGACCTTGGCGTTGCCGAAAACGGTGCACTCTGGCTTACTGAAAAAGACATGGGCAGCCGGGTATTACCTTTTATTGCCCAACATTTGGCAGTGGTGATTGGCAAAGATGATTTTGTGCCTACCATGGCACAGGCTTATGAAACTATTAGCGATGCTGATTACGGCTATGGCTCGTTCATATCAGGCCCGTCCAAAACCGCTGATATTGAGCAATCACTGGTTATCGGAGCGCACGGGCCGCGGAGTTTATCGGTGTTTATACTTTCTTAAAAGCTATTCAAAAAAGCATGTCATTGCGAGCGTAGCGTGGCAATCTCATAGCCAATGCATATTCGCCCTGTAAAGCTACGAGATTGCTTCGTCGTGCCTCCTCGCAATGACATGTTTTTTTAACACTCGCATTTGTTAGCAACGAGCGCAACAATCACCAAGTCACCCTAAAAATCAACAATTTACAACAATGACAAATGGATGATAAAAAAATATACCGATTGGTATATTTTTGTCTTGTCGAAATTAATGACACACAACAACATGAAAACTTCAGAAAACACCGTATTGATCACCGGCGGCAGTGCCGGCATAGGTTTTGAAATAGCCAAACAACTATCTGCTAAAAATAACCATGTAATTATCATTGGCCGTAACCAGGAACGTTTGGATAAAGCCGCTGCACAATTACAAAATGTAACTGCAATTAAAGCCGATATATCCAATGCAGAGGATGTGGAAGCCTTAACTGCACAAGTAAAAAAAGATTTCCCGCAACTAAACGTAGTGATCAACAACGCTGGTGCAGCTTCAATTAACGACCTGCTTACTACGCCTAACGTTTTTGAAAATGCACAAACAGAAATGTTTACAAATTACATTTCTGTTGTACGACTAAATGAAAGATTGCTGCCTGTATTACAACAGCAAAGCGAAGCAGCTATCATAAACGTATCATCAATAGTTGCCTTTTTGCCTGGCAAACAAACTGCTACCTACTCAGCTACTAAAGCCGCTTTACACTCTTACACCATTTCGTTAAGGGCCGCTTTAGAAGACACTAATATTAAAGTATTTGAACTGATGCCTCCATTGGTTGACACCGAATTTTCGGCAGAGATTGGCGGCCATAATGGTATCCCAGCTTCACAAGTTGCGGATGAATTTGTAGCCGGCTTCGAAACCAATAACTACGAGATCCGCGTTGGTGGTACTGAACCATTTTACCGTTTGTTCCTCTCAAACCCAGCCGAAGCGTTGAAAGCCCTTCACCAGAGATAATTCCCTGGTTTAATTTTTTACCCTAAAAAATACCGATTGGTATTTTTTAGGGTAATTACAGATCTATAATTCTTACTTCAATGAAAAAAAGCATCCTCATCATTACCGTTATAGCTGCTGCTATTATGGAACTGATAGACACTTCCATAGTAAACGTAGCCCTCTCGCACATGAGCGGTAACTTAGGTGCCACGCTTGAAGATACCTCATGGGTGATCACCGCCTATGCCATTGCCAACATCATCGTAATACCCATGACCAGCTTTTTAACAACCAAGCTTGGTCGCCGTAATTATTATATCGGGTCTATTATCGCCTTTACGTTCTTTTCGGCCATGTGTGGGTTTGCTTCAAACATCTGGACACTGGTTGCTTTCCGCTTTTTACAGGGCATTGGCGGCGGTGCACTTCTATCAGTATCGCAGGCAATTGTATTTGAAGTTTACGGTAAAGCACGTGTGGGTATAGCCAGCGCATTATTTGGCGTGGGGGTATTTTTAGGCCCAACCATCGGCCCTACCCTGGGCGGCTTTATCACCGAGCACTATACCTGGCCATGGATTTTTTTCATCAATATTCCTATCGGCATCGCAGTAACTATATCAAGCTTGTTGCTGGTTACCGAACCCGAGATCAAAGTCAAAGCCAAAAGTGTGGACTGGTGGGGTATTCTCCTGCTTGTGATAGGTATTGGCTCACTCCAAACAGTATTGGAACGCGGTGAAACTGATGATTGGTTTTCGGCAGGTTACATTATTGTGCTTACCATAGTGGCTGTTATAAGTCTTAGTACTTTTATCTGGTGGGAGCTTACAACTGCTAACCCGGTTATTGATTTAAGGGTACTGAAAAGTAAATCACTTGCCGTTGCAGCCATATTAACCTTTGTGACCGGCTTCGGGTTGTTTACCTCGGTATTCCTTACACCTGTGCTTGCACAAAGGGTGCTGCTGTTTCCGCCTACTATTACCGGGCTTATTTTATTGCCGGGTGCGGTCCTTGCAATTGTAGGCCTACTATTTTCGGCCACGTTGCTTAAAAAAGGAGTATCACCATTAATTATTATCACAGCCGGCTTCATCATCTTCATCACCTTTACCTGGCAAATGTCGCGCATGAACTTGGAAGCCGCTCCCGGGGATCTGGTTGGCCCGCTAATTTACAGGGCAATGGGTATTGCCTTATTAACCGTTCCGCTTACTGCCCTTGCAGTATCAGGGCTCGAGCTTAAAGATATACCACAGGGAACTGCCCTAAATAACATGATGCGGCAGTTGGGCGGCTCATTTGGCATCGCGGTTATTAACACCTATGTAGCCCAGCGCTTCGGCTTACACCGTAGCGACCTGCTTGCAAATATTAATATCTTCAATGATCAGGCTACAATGCGGATAGCTAAGCTTACCAATTATTTCAGCAGCCGGGGTTTTTCGTCATTTGATGCCCAGAAAAAAGCTATTGCCGTTATTGATAATACCATCAACAGGCAATCATATCTGCTAAGTTACCTGGATGCGTACCTCTTTTCGGGCTTAGTATTTTTACTGGCGATGCCACTCTTGTTCCTGGTTATCAACCGTAAAAAACAAGCACGAACTGTTGTAATTATAAGTGACCACTAAAAACTAAATACCAGTTGGTATATTTGTATTATGGAAAACGAATTGTCAAAAGCCGAGCGTACCCGCCAGTTCATCATTGAGCGTACCTCATCCATATTTAATAAAAAGGGCTACGCAGGCACCTCCCTGTCTGACCTTACCGAGGCTACCGGCCTTACCAAGGGTAGCATCTATGGCAATTTTAAAAACAAGGAGGAAGTAGCTGCCGAAGTGTTTGAATATAACTCGGGCAAGGTGCGTAAACAAATCCAGGAAAGGATTCAACGGGCAACCAGCTATCATGATAAATTATTGGTTTATGCCCAGGTATATCACAGCTTTACCCGCGGTGATTTTATTCCCGGCGGTTGCCCTATCCTGAATACCGCTGTTGATGCGGACGATACCAACCCATTACTAAAAGATAAAGCGGCCCGGGCAATAACCCGCTGGAAAACCGGCATCGAAAACCTCATCAAAGCAGGTATTGAAGCCGGCGAACTGAAGCCGGAGATCAACGCCACCGAAACAGCGTTAACTATGATAGCGCTTATTGAGGGCGGTATCATGATCTCAAAAGTGACGGATTCCCCAGCAAATCTGGATATAGTTTTGGCATCAGTTCATAGTATGGTGGATAGCCTGAAGCTGTAAATATTATATATTTTTAGAGCCTCAGGTTGCTACTTGATTGTTACAATAATTGGATTTAACTTTGAAAACAAAAGAAACGCTCCCCGCGTTATCTTCTTTACCAATTATTAATTATGTCGAAAAAGATATTGATCCTTGATGATAGCGAGGATATTTTGGAAGTGATGAAAGAAGCTCTTGAAATGGAGCACTATGAAGTTGAGGTACTGAACTATACTGATGACATATGCAAGGCGGCCCTATCAGCAAATGCTGACCTTGTAATTTTGGATTACATTTTGTTCGGTATAAACGGTGGCGAGCTTTGCCACATGCTAAAAACCACCCCGGCGACGGCACACATCCCGGTAGTGATGGTATCGGCCTACCCGCGCGTGCTGGAATCATTGGGCAACTACGGTTCGGATGCTTTTATTGCCAAACCTTTTAATTTGAGTGATGTTATTGACACGGTTCATCATTGCTTTTTAACAGCAGGTGACGATGTGGCGCATATGGCGTAAAGGAATCGTCATTGCATTCTCTACCCCGTCTTTGCGAGGAACGAAGCAATCCCCAATTTGCAGATCCGCTCTGTAAAGTTCGCGATTGCTTCGTTCCTCGCAATGACGATAGTTTTAGACATTAGTAGCCCTACCTGAACAAATCAAAACTATATTGCGCCATACTCCAAAACTCATCAAGCGCAATGATCCGGGGCTTAAAAAAGGAGATCAGCGCTGGCCAGTCCTGTTGGTTAAATACGCTTACACCGGGCAAGGTTTTAATAATACGGCTTACGGTTTTGTTGTACTCATCGGTTGTATGCAGCTGCCATTCCCACTCCTCATTAAGCTGACCGCTAAGGATATTTTTCAATTCAATAAATTGATCAAACATCAATTGCTGAATGTCTGCATCAGGATGGCTCATTTCAATAGCGATAAAAGCTGATCTCTTATCAGCCTCCATTTTAAAGTACAGGTGTTTAATACCCGTTTTATAATTCACCCAGTTAGTGCGCAGACCATCGGCCGAAAGCTGTGGTTTGAGGTATTGTCCAAACGCTGTCCAGAAAGCCTGTTTTAATTGAGTTGCCTGTTCTTTTGAGTACAAATTTATGGGGATTGATGAGTGACAAAAGTAAGGGTTTTAAAATTAAACAATGTAAAGCCTCATCTTGACTTAGAGAGAATTGAAATCGGTAAAGGTTAAATAACATCTGCTATTATTGTCATCCTGAGGAACGAAGGATCTTCTTCGCCTTGCATTCCGGCTCTGTATCTTGTAGAAGATTCTTCGCTATCGCTCAGAATGACAAACGCTTTTAAAAATATAATGGGCTGCTTGTCGAAGGACGCGCGCAAAGGCTACCTCACCACGCTTCAACGGACTCAGACAGACACCCGTTCTAAATGCAGAAACAACAACATGACGATATTTTACAGTTTCAATAATCTTATCTAATAAACCCTATCTTTACCCATACCACATTTATATTTTATGGCAAGCTACCAGGTAAACTGTATTAATAAACCCAAAGCATCAAGCACGCATGAGCAAATAACCCACATCGGTTATTACGAATCGTTAGACAGGCCAAGGGTGGTGATCTCCGTTGCCGAAGCCATAGCCCGTATTGAAGCCAATAGCCAGGCTTTTTATGTAAGTACCGAAAGAGGCAAAACATATCTAACTGTAGTAAAACCCGAAGATGGCGGCAAAAAGCACCTCAAATCGTTAATCGACAGGGCCGGTATCGATAACCTGCTGACACTGGAAGAAGTTTAGATAGCAAAGGTCAAAGCCTTTAATCTTTTCCCTTTCGCCTCAAAAAACAACTTAGTCCTTTTTATCAACTATGTACGATGTAACCGTTTTCACCTTATCATTTTCCAGCTCATAAAAATCGGCATAGTACATAGCCATGTCTTCACCGTTTTTGCCTTTACATTGAACAAGTCCGTCAACAGCCGCAGTGTTGCCCTCCACAACAATATGGTCCTTGGTTGATGAAACCATTTTTACATCTTCCATCCCGCCTAAAAATTGCTCCACTTCATTCTTCCCGTTCATTATAGTTATGGACGAACCTTTCATAGTCCATGTTACGTCATCGGCAAAAAAGCGTAGGATCTTTTCAACGTCGTTATTATCAAAAGCGTCGATAACCTGTTGCACAATTTCTTTAGTTGTCATGATAGTTTGATTTTGTTTAGGATAAAGTTAGCCACTATATCACGAGACTAAAGGGGGCGAAAATGACATTATCAGGGTGTTTTACGACTGATAGCAGATGACACTCGCATCCGGCAAACAACCATAAAGTCGCGTTTCGGATTTTAAGTTTATTATTTAACTTGGTACAACAAAATACCAGCCATATCACATGATCAGTAAACAACCACAAAATCAAAGCCCGGCGGCTATCGTAAAAACACTCAATATTATACACATGGCCCTTGCAGCAGGCCAGATTTTATTTGCAGCGGTTACATTTATAATTCCTAAAAGCCAGGAAAAAGGCGCAGCCAATGATATGCTAATCTATATTGCACCTGTTTTAGCCATTACTTGTTTTATTGCAGGACATTTCCTGTTTCTAAAACTTTTAAGCAACATCAGAAGAGACAGCCCGCTGAAAGCTAAACTCATTGCCTATCAATCCGCTACTATAATCAGGCTCGCATTACTTGAGGGGCCTTCATTATTTAGTATTATAGGTTTCTTATTAACCGGTAAGCTGATTTTCATGGCCATAGCAGGGGCCCTTGTTGCCTATTTCATTTACGTGCGCCCCAGCAGGCAAAAAATTGAAGACGACCTGAGTTTAGGCTATGAAGAGAAAGCAGAACTTGACGGGACTGATAAAGTTTATTGAATTATCCTTCTTAAACATATGAAATCTAAATTCAATTTTTGGCCAAAGTTTTTTCTGCTGATGTGCCTGTTTTTGAGTATTGTGATGGTTACATATGCTTTCACCAATTTCGACATTCTTTTTGCCCGTGGCAAGCCGCTTCATTTCCTAACATTTCCTTATATGATTTTCAATTGTACTATCTGTAGTTTGATAGGGCATCAATTAAATTATAAAACACAAAAAATCATCATTGATGACGATACAATAACCAGGGTCCGCAACTTTGGCTTTGGTTTGAAAAAAGTTTATAAAATCAATGAGATTGCAGGGTTTTTAACCTATTGTATATCCGGCAAGAAAAATGCGAACGAATATCTATACCTGATTGCAAGCGATGAAAAGGTAGCGAAATTATCAACTTATTATCACCAAAACTACCCGGAATTAAAATCCTTAATGATTCAGCATCAAATTAAAAACTTAGGAAATGAACAGTGGATCCTGTGGAAACACATTTCGGAACGAACTATTTAAATTATGAATAACAATTAGTATAGCCAGAATACTCATAAATACTAATTCGTGTAATTCGATCCAATTCGAGAAATTTGTGCCCAATAATATGTATCCCGAACTCATCAACCACATTAAACGCTATGTTCAGCTATCTACGGCTGATGAGGAAAGCATATGCCAACACTTTGAATTAAAGAAATTTAAAAAGAAGGAGTTCATTTTAGAACCCGGCAAACTTTGTGCAGGCAACTATTTTGTAACCAAAGGACTGGTTAGGCAGTATTTTGTCAACAACAAGCTTAATGAGCAAATCATCCAGTTCGGCCTGGAAAACTGGTGGATAGCCGATCAGGACAGTCTGCTCAACCATCAGCCGGCTACTACTTATATTCAAACCATTGAAGTTTCAGAATTGCTGCTGCTTAGTGAAAAGAACCGCGCAGCCTTGTTTGAGGCAGTACCACAGATGGAAGGGTACTTTCGTGTTATGATGCAAAAGGCCTTCGTCGCATCGCAACGGCGCATTGGCTATATCTTCAATCAAAACGACGAGGAGCGTTACCGCCATTTCACCAGCCTGTTTCCTGATTTTGTACAGCGGGTGCCCCAATATATGCTGGCCTCTTACTTAGGCTTCACCCCACAATTTTTAAGCAGGCTCCGGGCCAAAAAAATCTGATTTTCTTAAACTCAGTTCATTTTTTGAGGGCATGTTTATCCCCAACTTTGTATTAACAAAAAAGAAAAAAACATGAACCGCTTAAAAATAAACATCGCCGAACCAGCTGGATACAGGGCCATGATCGCCCTTGAAAAATACATTGAAAGCACCGAGTTAACCACCCGTCATAAAGACCTGATCAAGATCCGCGCTTCACAAATTAATGGCTGTGCCTTTTGTGTAGATATGCACACCACCGATGCCCGCAAAGCCGGCGAAACCGAACGCCGCATCTACAACATCAGCGTTTGGCGCGATACCCCTTTCTTTGATGAGCAGGAGCGTGCCATACTGGCCCTTACCGAAGAAGTAACCCTGATCACCAGCCGCGTATCCGACGAAACTTATAAAAAAGCAGCTGAAGTGCTTGATGAACCTTA
>NZ_DASVOB010000540.1:0-3382 GCF_036383575.1 Mucilaginibacter sp. | reverse complement strand
TTTTATTTATATCAATTCATTCACCTTTATATCAGGCGCTTTCCTATTTTAATTGGCAGCCTGTCCCGGAAAATTATAATCGTATTTCCAGGTGTCGCCCATATCCGGGTACTGCTGTTTGCATTCCAGGTATTCGTTCATCATTCTGCGCATGGTCGGGTCAAGTGTCTCCAAATATTCAGGTGTTAACAAACCGGCGTTGAGCAGATAAAAATGCCAGGTAGGCGGAAAGGCTGCACTATGGTAACCCATGTGCAAGGTCCGCCGGGGTAGTTCCATGGTTTTGGTATATCCCCGATGAATTAGATTGTTATTATAGATAACCGCCTGGCCGGCCTTTAAGCGAACAGGAATACCACCCGGCATTTCGGCGCCAACAGGGGCATAGTGCTTCGAACCCCGAAATGCTTCATTCTCTTCGGAGGTATTAGGCCGGTTATGGCTACGGGGTACAATCCAAAGGGAGTTTTCATCCACTAATGGCAAATTGATTTGTACGCTGTTATGAAACCGTTCTTTAGAAAACATCCAGTCTTCAATCTCAGCCTGCGGAATCTGGATGACGTCCCGGTGCCAGCCCAGCGAATAAGAAGTACCTATATTTGCTGCCAGTATCGACGCATTGTTGATGATCAGGTTCGGCCCTATGATCTCTTCAACTACTTTTAATATCACCGGGTTATAAAAGGCATGATGAATCGGTTCGGTTCCCACCTTGGTCAGTAAATGAAAATAATATTGACGGGCTTCCTGCCCGAACGAAGCGATCTCATCACCCAGGTGCTGGAAGGAGGAACTGTGCGCCTGCTTGTCGGCTGCTTCAATTTTGGGGCTTAACAACTTGTCCATGATCAACCTGAAGTGGTCAATTTCACCCAAGGTTAAGACATTAACAATCACATACCCCTCTTTTTCGAAGGATTCCTTAAGATTTTCCATATGAAATTTTGTTTAGTTTATTTTGATTTTTCGCTCAGTTTCAAAGGAGTTTAGACATAAGTATTTCCCTACCCAATTCAACGGGTTCCTTTAATCTTCTATATGTATTTTGTGCTTAAACTACCTTAATCTGTTCCCGGGTTTAAAAATACCTGTTGTGCTGCTTATAATTGATTACAAGTTATTTAGGTTACAAACAATCAAATAGTCAACGTTGACTATTTGACAAACATATATGCTTTATTCTGCACTTCCAAATTTTTTAGATAAAAACTGTAATATTGCTTTGCGTGAAAACAAGTTCAAATAAAACTATCGGCATTAAAGAAATTGCAGAACGGGCCGGGGTATCCACCGGCCCTGTTGACAAGGTACTAAATAACCGTGGTGGGGTTTCAAAGGCAACACACGAACGTATCTTACAGGCAATTAAAGACCTCGGGTATAAACCGAACATTTTGGCCAGCAGGTTAAAATCGGCGAGAGATTATAGTATCGCGGTTTTAATTCCTGAAGCGACGGAAATGATCCCCTTTTGGTCAGCCCATAGCACCGGATTTGAGGAGGCATTGAAAGAAGTTTCCCCTTTTGGGATCAATATCAGTATCCTAACCTTTGAACAGAATAACGAGGTTTCCTTTAAATTACGTGTGGATGAAGTGATTGGCGATAACTATGACGGTATTTTTATGGTGCCGGTATTTCATGATCAAACGATAAGGTTACTGGCACATTGCAAAGATTTAAGTGTACCCGTTATCTTCTTTGACAGTAATTTACCAGGCCTGTCCAATATCAGCTTTATAGGGAATCATTCGAAAGACAGCGGATACCTGGCAGCTAACTTATTGGATTATACAACTTCCCAAAAGGGAGATATACTGATTGCCTCCATTGAAAGGGAAGAAGATAATCACATTCAATTCGCTGCCCGGGAGGAAGGGTTTTTAACTTTCTTTGAAAACTCCGGCAGGAAAATATGGAGATTTACTGACAATACCGGGAATGAGCAAACGATAAGTAAAGGTATTACCGCGGTTTTTGGGGATACCCCCCATCTGGAAGGAATATTTGTTGTGAATGGCATTGATAAGATCGCAGCAGCAATTACTCCGGAACAGAAGCTCAATTACCGTGTAGTCGGGTATGATCTTGTTGATAATAATATTCAAATGCTGAAGAAGGGAGCCATCGATTTTCTGATCAGCCAGCAACCCCAAAAACAGGCATATCAAGGCATTAAATTGTTTTACGATCTTTTAATATTAAAAAAAACGATAGCCTCTTCTTATTTTCTTCCGCTTGATATCGTTATGAAAGCGAATATCGATTATTACAGCTTCCTGTAAATCAACGGGGTTATAAATTTTGCAAAAGTTAAGTGGAAGTTATAAAGGCTATTGGGAGTGCCATGTAAAACCCGACCTCTTACTCATTTGGGATGAAAATGAACAGATCAACCTTTTAGAATTAGTACGGACAGGAACCCACTCTGATCTGTTTTAACAACCATTTAACACTTCAGCCCGCCAAGTGTTAACAAATGTTAAAAGTGTTAAATTTCAACACGTTACCACTTTCAAGCCTTAATTTAGTGTTAACTATTTGAAAAAACTTTTACACTTTATCATGAGCTACAACAAGATCAATAACCTTTTAGGCTGGCTTTGTTTTACCCTTGCATCCTTAACTTACATCCTTACTTTAGAGCCTTCTGTAAGTTTTTGGGACTGCGGCGAATTTATTTCCTGCGCTTATAAACTCCAAGTATCGCACCAGCCGGGCTACCCACTTTTTGCCATGATTGGCAAAGCTTTTTCCCTGCTCTCCATGGGCGACAGGACAAAAGTTGCCTACTTTACCAATCTTGGTTCGGCATTGGCCAGCGGGGCTACCATCATGTTTTTGTTTTGGAGCATAACCGCGCTTGCTCAAAAATTGCTTGCTATAAAATGTACCCCTGTTAATACAACCCAAACCTTACAAATAATGGGTGCCGGGCTAACCGGCGCCCTTGCATTTACCTTTACCGATACCTTTTGGTTTTCGGCAGTTGAAACTATTGTTTTTGCATGGTCGTCATTATGTACCGCTGTGGTATTCTGGGCTATTTTAAAATGGGATGCCGTTGCCGATGAGCCACGTGCCGACAGGTGGCTGGTTTTTATAGCTTATGTAATCGGGCTTTCTATCGGCATTCACCTGCTTAATTTATTAACTATACCGGCTTTGGTTATGGTATATTATTTCCGCAGGTATAAAAAAATCAATGTTAAAAGCGGTCTTACAGCGTTCGCCGTTAGTATCCTGATCCTGGCATTCGTTCAGTTTGGAATAAGGGGCTACACCATTTCGCTCGCCTCCCGGTTCGATCTATTTTTCGTGAACAACATAGGCTTAGGTTTTGGAAGCGGCGTTTTGTTCTTCTTTTTATTGCTGATCG
>NZ_DASVOB010000539.1:0-2720 GCF_036383575.1 Mucilaginibacter sp. | reverse complement strand
GATGCCGATACGATACATGATGATTTACGCCGTAAAGCCGTTGACCGTGTCCCACTCGCGCGCCTTCGGGTCGCGCTTTGCCGGGTCCCCCCAGCCGCCGCCGCCGCCGGATTGGACCTTGAAGACATCGCCGGGGCGGATAGGCACGCCGGTTTCCTTGGTCTTCAGCGGGCGCGGTTCCAGGCCTTCGCTGTGCAGCACGTAGTTATGCGACTGGAGGGTACCACAGATCCAGTCGACAGTAAATAAGGAGATCGCCAGTATCAACGAGCATATTGACCAGGCCCTCGAGTTTCTGGGCGACAGGCGTACGCTGGAAGCCAACCGCAACCAGCAATACGCCATGACATCCATGAATAACCTGGCCCTGATGCTGAGCGAAGCGCTTGAGCAAATGCAAAAAATGATGAACAAGGGCGGTAAAGGGGGCAAGGGTAAACAACAGTCGATATCGCAGCTTGCAAAAATGCAGCAGCAGCTTAATCAAAATATGCAGAAGGCCCGCGAGCAGATGCAGCAACAGGGAAACCAGGGCAAGGGCCAGCAAGGGAATAGCGGCAATATGAGCGAGCAGTTTGCTAAAATGGCACGTCAGCAGCAGATGATCCGTCAGGCTTTGCAACAAATTGACAGGGACGAAAACAAAGACGGGACAGGCGGATTGGGCAATTTGGATAAAATTTCGAAAGAAATGGAACAAACCGAACGTGATCTCGTAAACAGGAAGATAACAGATGACGCGCTAAAAAGGCAGCAGCAAATACAAACCCGGTTATTAGAGGCTGAAAAGGCCGAGCAGCAACGAGATCAGGATCAGCAAAGAGAGAGTAATGCGGGTAAGGATTTGCCGCCGGGATACATAAAGGCACTGCAGGGGTACCAGCAACAAAAAGCAAAACAAACGGAGCAGATCAGAACTGTATCTCCGGCACTTAATTTGTATTATAAACAAAAAATTAAATCTTACTTTGATCAACTTAATGCCAAATAATATGGAAGAGGCAAATGTTCAAACCAGCGAGCTATATACGTTGCAGCTGCCGTCAAAACCGGAGAGCATAGCGTTGCTTGAGCAGCTGATAGAAGAAATTGCTGATAAATATCATGTTGAAGAAGATACCTTCGCCAACATGATGACCTGTCTTAACGAAGCGGTTATTAATGCCATTATGCATGGTAATAAACAGGACGAGACTAAAAAGGTGATTGTTAATGCTGAAGTTGAGCCCAAGCGTATTATCTGGACGGTTACCGATGAAGGCCCGGGCTTTGACTATAATAACCTTGCCGACCCAACAGCTCCCGAAAACCTCGAGAACCTGACCGGACGAGGCGTATTTATTATTAAACACCTTGCTGATCAGTGCATCTTTAACGCATCGGGTAATGAAATTGAACTTCACTTTAAGATCTGATGCCCGCTATTAATTTTTTTGAAGAAGACACTACTTTTAAGCCCAAACAAAAAGCGCAGTTAAGACAGTGGATCAAGGATACCGTAGTTGCCGAAGGCTTTAAACTGAAAGAACTTAATTACATTTTTTGCTCGGATGCTTACCTGCTGCAAATAAACCAGCAATATCTTGATCATGATACGTATACCGATATCGTAACTTTTGATAACTCAGAAGTTGAGGGGGATATTGTTGGCGATATTTTTATTTCGGTAGACCGTATCCGCGAAAACGGCGCCAAATTTAAAACCGGCGAAACCGATGAGCTTCACCGTGTAATCATTCATGGGGCCCTGCACCTTTTGGGCTACACGGATAAAAGTGTTGTTACAAAACAAAAAATGACACAAAAAGAAGATGAGTACTTAGCTAAAAGAAATTTTTAGCTTTACTTTTATACTGGATTATTAAAAATCAATTGTAAAAACCATGAAAACACTGGCACTCATCATCGCCTTATTATTTGCCACAGCACCTTCTTCAGTATATGATTTTAAACTGAAAACTATCGATGGCAAAGATTTTAGCTTAGCTAAATACAAAGGCAAAAAAGTATTGATCGTAAATACCGCTTCAAAATGCGGCTTTACCAAACAATACGCCGATCTGGAAAAATTATCTGAGCAATACAAAGGCAAGCTGGTAGTAGTAGGCTTCCCGGCCAATAACTTCGGCGGCCAGGAACCGGGTACTAACCAGGACATTAAAACCTTTTGCAAAGAAAACTTTAACGTAAAATTCCCGATGAGCGGTAAGGTAAGCGTTTTAGGTTTGGATATCGATCCGTTGTTTCAATACTTAACAACAGCTCCAAACCCTGATTTTACCGGCGATATCAAATGGAACTTCGAAAAATTCCTGATAGACGAGAACGGCAAGCTGATCCACCGTTTCAGGTCACAAACCACTCCGCTATCTGAGGATATCACTAAATATCTGAACTAAGAATTTTGTTATTTAATAGGAAAGCCCCGGCAATTTGCCGGGGCTTTTTTGTTTAAGGCTAATGGACAATGTCTTTAAGTTAAGAGATTGGTAGGTTGCACCAGAGGTGCAAAAGGTTTGTAGCAATAAAAACAAATGAATTTTTAGTGTGCCAGAGGTACACAACTCAGGTGTTCCGTACCTCTGGCACGGTTCTTTTAGAGATGTATATTGCTACAAACCTGTTCCCCCTCTGGGGGATTTTCCTTAACTTAATGACATTGCCTTGCGGTAGCGGTGAAATTTATATCATTCCTAATCTCAACCAGTGAAGGGTATTAA
>NZ_DASVOB010000538.1:0-18263 GCF_036383575.1 Mucilaginibacter sp. | reverse complement strand
TCACATCCGCCGGCGGTTTTGGTTGGCACCCCGGGCCGGATCGCTTTTCACCTGCGCGAAGAAAATTTTAGTACCGATACAGTGCGTACACTCATCCTCGATGAGTTTGATAAGGCGCTTGAGTTTGGTTTCCAGGAGGATATGGCTTATATCATCAGGCAGTTGCCTGCCGTTAAAAAACGAATCCTTACTTCGGCAACCAAAATGGACGAGATTCCGGAATTTACCGGTATTACTAAGCCTGTTGAAGTGAATTTTTTAGGTAATGTAACTTCTGCACCGGATATTAAACAGAAAGCAGTGATATCTGAAGCTGCTGATAAACTGGATGCCTTATTTGCCCTGATCTGTAAAATAGGGAATAAAGCAACCCTGGTGTTTTGTAACCACCGGGAGGCAGTCGACCGGATCAGCGAGTTGCTTTGGTATAAAGGGCTGGAGCATGATGTTTTTCACGGTGGTATGGAGCAGGACGACCGCGAGCGGGCCTTGTTAAAATTCAGAAATGGCAGTCACCGCTTGCTGATCACTACCGATCTGGCCTCTCGTGGTTTGGATATTCCTGAAATAGAATATGTTGTGCATTACCAGCTACCACACAACGAGGAGGCTTTTTTACACCGTAATGGTCGCACGGCACGCATGAATGCAAAAGGGACATCATACCTGATGCTTACGCCTGATGAAAAGCTGCCTTATTTAAAGCAGTTACCTGAAATTGAACAACTGCCCGAAAAGCTGATCCATCCACCAGCATCGCCGTGGGTTACGTTGTACATAGCTGCCGGGAAAAAGGATAAAGTTAACAAGGTTGATATTGTAGGCCTGCTGCTTAAAAAGGGCGGTTTAGCAAAAGACGACCTTGGCCTGATAGAAGTGCTCGACTACTCATCGTACGCTGCCATAAAGCGCGACAAGATAGAAGGTGTAGTAAAGCAGGTAAAAGCCGAAAAAATTAAAGGCAAAAAGGTGAAGATGGAAATTTCGAGGTAATTTTGTTTAAAAGATAGATATAATGAGCAATAACGATATCATGAAAAAGCTGCGGGTGGCTATGAAATTTACTGATGATGATATCATCAAAGTTTTAGAGCTTGTCAATTTCAGGATCACCAAAGCTGAGATAGGCGCCATATTCCGTGCTGACGATCACCCCAACTTCAAACCTTGTGGCGATCAGATCCTTCGTAACTTCCTGAACGGCCTGATCATTTACAAACGCGGCCCAAGGGAGCCAAAACCGAAGGCAGAGCCGGGGAAATAATTGTCTGAACCGGAATTTATTGAATTAAAGGAATGGACAGAATGCTTAGAAACTTCAATAAATTCCTTTAATTCGTTTAATTCGAGTTCAGACAACATCAATGCCCTTCCACAGGTTTTTCCTGTATCAACTTATACTTTCCTGATTTAATCAATCTTTGTTGTTGAGCTGAAAATGATGTACGGCCCCCAAAATCCTGTACCCAGTAGGTTTTATATTCGGCTACACCAACTTCTTTAAAATCGGGGTTCATGAGGTTACGGCAGTGGCCTTCGCTTTTGAACCAGCCGGCCATTACTTCTGCAATACTTTGCTGGCCTTGCGCTATGTTTTCGCCTATGGCGAAACTCTTGAAGCCTTTAAATTTATATCCGGCATACACAATACGGTCTTCCATGCTACGGCCATCCTGGCTATCATGACTGAAATAGTTTTGACGGGCCATATCTTTGGCGTGACCTACAGCTGCATCTTCCAGGTCATTATTCCAGGTAAGGGGAGGGGCCGGCGGGAAATATTTGCTGCCGCAATTGCAGCCCTTTTGGCGGGTGGCGTTAATGCTGTTTAAAAATGCTGTCCTGAATTGTTTGCTGCTCTGGCTATAGGCATTCGCAAACCAAAACAATGCAGCAAAGAATACTATCAATTTTTTCATCTCAATGCTTTGACAATTTTAAACGCCTGTGGTTTAAATTATTGTTTAGGCCGCCTGATAACTGAACGCCAGCGGCCGGATTTCTTTCGGCGGTAAATAATAATGATGGCTATAACGACGAGAACAAGAGTGATGGCGATGAGAACGACAATGACGTTATGTGCCTGGCGGATCTTAGCATTGGCCTGCGCCTGGAATTGCTGGTATATACTTTTTTTTTCGCTATCGCCGAATCCTGCTTTTTGATCTTGATGGAGTCGGCGGCGGCTACTTTGGCAATACTATCCATGGTTACATGGGTGAGGCTATCCTCCAAAAACTCGTGACGTTTAATAGCCTCGGCGGCTTTATCATAATCGTTCATTTTTCGGTACAGTTCGGCATAGCCTACCTGTACTACCGATTCCTTTTTAGGGTCGTGGGTTTTGAGCGATAGCGCGAGGGCATCGTTCAGGTCTTTCTTGCTTAGCTTATAATCCTTTATATCACTTTTAATGCCTGCCAGCTCAATAAGCGAATTGATGATGTTGAGCGTATCCTTTATTTGCCTTGATATGGTATTTGACTGCAATATGAACCATTTGGCCTGGCTAAATTTACGCTGCGAACGGTAAACCTTCGCCAGTGCGTTAAAGCTTGTACGCAAGCCTAAGGTATCGTTATAGCTGGAGTAATTATGCAGGGCAAGCATGGTGTAATTAAGCGCCTCGGTTTGAAAATAGTATTTCATCCGCCGGGTTGATACGGTGTCGTAGTTCAGATAATAGGCGGCAATCTGGGTATAGATAGGGCCTTTTAAGGAATCACCAGTAACTTGTAATTTTTGCTTAAGACTATCCAGATCACTTGCGTGTGCAGATAATTTAAGGGTGGCTGTCAGAATAAAAAGTAAGGTAATAAGTCTCTTCATATAACAGATTACTCGAAAATACAATAATCTGCTTATAATTAGGCAAATAGCGTGCCTGTTTAAGTCCGCTTTAATGTGTGTTCATCAAAGCTTTGTGGTTTTTTGTTTGTTTTTGAGCTGTATTGGCTGTTTTTTAGGAGGATAGCCTTGAAAATATTAATTAACAATTGTTTGCTTGTTTTCCACAGCAACAACTTGTACAGTTAAATGTGTATATAAAAGAAGATTATGCCGAATTGTGGTGCTTAGGAAATCACGCGTTCGTAATTGTTTAACGCAGATCGTAATCCGGTGAATTTCTTTAACAATAAATTGTATAAGGTAATTCCTAATGCTGCACAAGTGATGCCGGCCAATACGTCAAGTACGTAGTGGTGGCTTGCATATACAGCCGTAAACCAGATGCCGACAGTTACAATAGCAAAAAAGATATTAGCAAGCCCCAGCCTGTTTTTTAAGCCGTAGTAAAGTACTATAACCGGGTATGAGGAATGCAGCGATGGCATAGCCGCAAAAACGTTTGAACCCTTGGTGTAAATATTTTTAAAAATGCCTGCATGAAAATAGGCATCGAACCTGGCCAGGCCGGCGGTATTACCCATGGTTAATGGGATAAAATGAAAACCATGATACTGAACAAACCATGGTGGTGCAGCAGGGTAGGTATAGTACACTATAAAGCCCAGTATATTCACCAAAACAAAGGTTAAAGAGAAATTGAGGAACTGCTTTTTGTTTTTAAAGAACAGGTAAGCAGCAAAGCCCAGCGGTACAGGGATCCAGCACAGGTAGAATAAGCCCGATACTACATCAATAAAAGTGTTGCTATTGGCCAGCCAATACTCATTTGGTGTTAATAGTTTACCGTTAAAGTGAATGCCGAACAGGTGTTTTTCGGCATTATAAAGCTCGGCAATATGTACCGGATTGTAGTTGTAATTGGGGAAGGCCTTCATGTAATCAAAAATGATCCAGTACACTATGAAAATAGTGAAGCCTAATATAAACTTGCGGGTTATAGCCGAAGCATAAAACAACACGTTGAAAATGATTACCAACGTTAGCTCATCGGGTTTATAACCTATTAAAAAGGTTGATAACGCCAGGTAAGCAATAGAAAGCAGCGAAACAATAATTATCGACCGGATATTTATCGTGACGCCATTGTTGGCATCGGTCATGCTATTTTTTTAAGAAATCTGAACGGAAAATTTTATCCCAAAACGGTGAACTCACACCGTAACCCTTTTCAGGGTCCTGGTAGTGGTGCAACATGTGGTGTTGTTTGATCTTTTTGAAAATACCGCTTTTAAAGTTAAAATGGTGCATAGCATAATGCGAGATATCATAGATCAAATAGCCCAGTATAAAGCCAGGAAAAAATCCCCAGATATAATCAACCGGTAATAACCATTTAAATAAAAAGAAAAAGCCGGTAGACAAAGGGATACTTAGCGATGGTGGCAATACCAAACGTTTGGCATCGCTTGGATAATCGTGGTGTACACCGTGCATAATAAAGTGCAGGCGCTGTGCCCATTCCAGCTTTTCACTTGGATGATAGTGGAACACAAAGCGGTGCATCACGTATTCTGTAATTGTCCAGATAAATAAACCGAAAGCAAAGAGGCCTATATAACCTAAAATATTCGGGCCCATCAGGTCGAAATATTTGTAGCTGCAATATCCAATAACAGGTACAAAAATATACAAAGGCACAGTCCAGTGCACTTTAGACAGGCTCTCTAAAAAATCGCTTTTAAACATCCTCACAGATTCCTGCGAGTTGGATATATAATTCTTTTTCATTGTTTATAATCAGGATTTAAAACGCTTTTAGGATCTCTCTACCTGTTTATGCTGTGTTTAAATTATTTTAAGGACGAATGGTTTTTAACCAACAAAAGGCAATTTTAGCAAAGAAATTGCTAAGTGTAAATGCCTTTATTTAATTGTTGCGAAGATATGATATTTTGCCGGTAGTTGTAAGTTCGAAGTTCTAAGTCTTGGGCGGAAAGTTTTACGTAAAGAATTTAACTTACACTCCGTCGACCAGAAAGCTGCCAACTGCCACTGCAAACTGAAAACTATTCCTCCCCTTCTTCCAGTTTTGTTAACGCTTTTTTAGCGTCTCTGAGCCTGTTAAAGGCGGTGATATTGGTTAACACGGCAAGTAGTACCAATGGAATTGTAAATATCGATATAGTTTCAAATACATGGAACTTGATACCTGGGACAAACAATTTATAGTTACCACCAATGTATTGGGCTACTATTCCGGACAGGGCAGCGCACAAACCAATGGTTACCACACGCTCGGGCCTTTGCATTAAGCCTCCTTTTATCTCAACGCCTAAACCTTCGGCACGGGCACGTACATAACTAACCATCATGGAACCGATAAGCGCTATAAAGGCAGCTATCGAGCTCAGGAAGTAGTGATGTGCCACCAGGTAATAACAGATACCCAGGAACATGATCAATTCGCTATAACGGTCAAGCACCGAATCATAGAGGGCGCCAAAAGTTGATTTCATATTGCCTAAGCGGGCTACCTGTCCGTCAAGCATATCAAATAAGCCAGCAAACAAGATCAAACCGCCTGCCCAGCCAACATAGCTCAGGTCGCCGCGGTTGCCTTCTTCAGCACCTAAAATAAATATACCAGCCACGCCTACGTTAAGCACGAAGCCTATAGTAGTAACGGCGTTGGGGGTTAAGCCTATCTTTATAAGGATCTTCACAAACGGATCAATAACCTTATAAATGCCTAACTGGAGGTTGGTTCTGAAAGATCTTCTAAGTGTTGTTGTTTGCTGTTCCATTTTTCTCTCTGCTATTTAGGTACGATGTTTAGAAGTCAAATTTAAGCCTTGTCCTCAGTCCCCATTGGGCAACGTTTGGCTGGTCAAGGTATGTAAAGCGCCTTACAAAATCTATGCGTATAAATTTAAATATATTTTCGATACCAACACTACCTTCAACGTAAGGTGTTTTACCTAATGTATAAGTAATTGGCACGCCATCAGCACCTACCGGTAATTGATATAATGACGGATGTATTGATGGATTGTTTTGATCAGATAAACCACCGTATAATACTTTTACCGATGCTGTTTCGCGCCATTTCAATTTCTTTAACAACGGTATTTTGTTGAAGAAGAAGCCGCTGAAGTGCTGATCTATCCTGAAGCTTGCATATTTATCACTCACAAACTCCAAAAAGTTCATTAAGTTGTATGAGTCGATATCATATGCATAAGTTTGGTTGGCCCTGTGTATGGTTAACAACGGGTAGGGTACCGAACCGAAAATTTTGCCTGCCGAAACGTTAATATCCGCATAACCTAACTGCGAGAAATAAAAGCGTTTATCGGCACGGAAATCAAGCTTTTGATAGTTGTACTCGCCCTCAAATAAACCTTTAATACCTGAAGCGTAATCGAGCTCAAATGCAGGGTATTTATTAGGGATAGGGATCCTGTAGATCTTACCCTGGTAAAATTGCTCATGCGGTGCCCAGCGTACACTTGCTGTAAGCTCGGTAGTAGTTAAATGATGGATAGAGTTTGGCAAATCATTGATGATATTATCAAAATACAATGATCCGGCCGGCTCCTGTGTCCACTTTTTAAAGCCTGCGGCGTATGAAAAATGGCTTTCCAACTCGTGTACATAATCAAACCTGTAAAAGTCGTTATAGAGGAACTTATCATTCACGCCACGTTTAAACGATAGCAGGAAATTGTCTTCCTGTACAAACTGCAAGCTGGCACCCGGGATCTTGGTATCACGCTGAAAGCTTGCCCTGATATAGTTTTGCGGGAAACGATAGATGGATTTATCATTAAGCGAGTAGGTTGCACTCAGAAAGTACTTCCAACGCTCATCTTTAAAACCATAAGCCGCATAAGTTTCAAAATAATAACGCTTGCTCAAGTCAGGTGTGGTACGGCCGCCTACACGTAAACGGAAACCTTCAACCGGGTTAAAGCTGTAAAAAGTATTAGCCGGACCTAACTCAAACTTGCCGAAGCCTTTATAGCCCGCAAGCAGGAGGGTTGCTATATCAACCGTACGCTTAAACGAAGGCATGTTGCGTAGGCTGTCAATATTTTTGTAAACTTTTGCTTCGGCAGTCCTTAAAGTATCGGGCCTGTTTTCCTGCCAGAACGATTCAGAACGATGCTTCACTTCATCGCTCAATTCAGCATATTCCGATCCCTGGTAGGTTGTATCAGGACGGGCTTTATTAACAACGTAATTGCTGTAGGTTATGGCCCTTATACCAAACAAACCACTCTTTGCATCTTTTTTGGATGCGCCAAAGTCGGCAATCGTAGTGCTTTTGCTCAGGTGATAGCGGCCATCAGGGTTTTGCTGAAACTCCAGGTTCACCGTCATGGACCTGATGAAGTTGATGTTGATATGTTTATTGATGGTCAGGTCGCATTTTTGTACGGCGTAATTGCCATCAAGTGTAATATAGATACTTCCTTCAAAAAGTACATCAGTTGTGTTACGCGGTGTAAAATCAAGTTTTACAAGCTTATTGTTGTGCTCGTCAAGAACGGTATCAGCAATAAAGTATTTATAGTAATTAGGCGAGTTATCAGAGATCGGGCTCAGGAACTGGCTGGTTATTAAAAATACGTTGTTGGTATAAATATCAACCTTGTTGTACAGGTGTTTAAAGTATTGGGTAAGGCCTTCATTATCAATGCCAGGGCCAAAGTTTACACTTTTTTGCCCTGTTATGTTTTCCCTGGTTTTTTCGGGATTTTTACGATAATAAACCTGCTGCAATTTTTCGTCAAGATAAATAGGCAGCAATGATTTGCCCGGTATCAATGTACTGTCGCGGTTATCTAAAATGAATTTGTATTTACGGAAAAACTTCCTGTCCGAAAACTGGGCTGATACATTGCTCAGCGCAAACATCATTTTATCGTACTCCTTGTATTCAACGTAGTTGTATGCTTCGGGACGGTTTTTTTCTTTATTTTCAATAACCTTGCGGATCAGCTCAACAGCCGGGTTATCCTTATTACGGTATTTAGGTTTTTTGCCCGATTTTACTACAACTTCGTTAAGTTGCTGGGAGGCCGGGAATAGGTGCACGTTTATAACCTGTTCTTTACCGGGAACAACTGCTAAAAAGGCATCTTTATAACCTAAGAATGAGATTTTGATTTGTTTATATTGCTGATTGCTTGTTACCAGGCGGTATTTACCGTTAAGATCAGTAGTGGTACCTGTTGTAGTGCCTGTAAATGAAATACTAACAGAAGGCAGGGTTTGTTTATTACCGGCGTCGGTAACGGTACCCGTTATAACCGTTTGCTGTGCATATAATGCCGAAGCAGAAAAGAGCAGTATAAAGAAAAATAAGCTTTTATAAATTTTTTTACAATCCATGTACTTTGTGCATTGTGCAAATACAAACTTCCTTTTCAACTAAATACTGTTATTATTGGATAAAGAGGTATGTATTAATTATTCAAATATTTTTGGCAGATTAATTATGCCCGCCCCTGTATGTTTTCGTTTTCCTGCTGCCGAATCTTTCCCCGCTTACCCTACTTTGTACACTCCCGGCAGATGGTTGTTACGGAGGTTGCAATTAACAGGCCAAAGGTAAAAAAAATCACTACAGACTAATGTGGTCAAAAAGTCAAATATTGTTTACAGCTATTTATGCCATCATATTCTGTAACTATAAGTAAATTCAAACAACGGCTTTAACAGGTAGTTAGTATCCCCGTTGTTTTGAGTTTACGATGTCCTTAATTACGTAATATGTTGATAATTAGATGTTATTTATTGTTTTCGCCATCAATCAAAGGCCTTTCAAGCTACACAAATAACATTATTTAACAGTTTAATATTTAGTACTGTTAAGGCCATTGCTTTAGATTAATGTTACCCGGTCATAATTTTTTTACTTCATAAAAACAAAACAGCCGTGAAGCAGGGTTCAAATGCTTACGGCTGTTTTGACGGTATTTAGTAATTTAACGATTATTCAGTCGCGAACATATCGTCATAATAATCCAAACCAAGGTGGGTGATCAGGTCTTCGCCCATCAGGTAACGAAGCGTATTCTCCAATTTGATCAGTTGTTTGAATATGTCATTTTCTGCATGCAAGCCTGGTGCTGTTTGAGGCGATTTCAGGTAGAATGATAACCATTCCTGGATGCCGCTCATGCCGGCACGTTTAGCCAGATCGCAGAAGATAGCAAGGTCAAGCGCGATAGGGGCAGCAAGGATCGAGTCGCGGCAAAGGAAGTTGATCTTGATCTGCATTTTGTAGCCTAACCAGCCAAAAATGTCGATGTTATCCCAGCTCTCTTTGTTATCGCCATGCGGAGGGTAGTAGTTAATGCGGATCTTGTGGTAAATGTTACCATAAAGCTCCTGGTTATCTTCTGGTTTGAAGATATCTTCCAATACACCCAATTTTGATACCTCTTTAGTTTTGAAGTTATCCGGATCATCAAGAACCCAACCATCACGGTTACCCAAAATGTTGGTTGAGAACCAACCGTGTACACCTAATGAACGTGCTGCCAGGCCCGGGGCCAATACAGTTTTCATTAAGGTTTGACCGGTTTTGAAGTCTTTACCTGCAATGGGAGTTTTGGTTAATTTAGCCAGCTCGATCAATGCAGGGATATCAACTGTTAAGTTAGGGGCACCATTAGCGAAAGGAACACCTAATTTTAAAGCTGCGTAAGCATAGATCATACTTGGGGCGATCAGCTTATCATCATTTTTCAAACCTTCTTCAAAAGCAGCTAATGACTGGTGTACAGCCGACGCTTCATAATAGATCTCGGTTGAACCGCACCATACCAAAACAACCCTGTCAAGACCGTTAGCCTCTTTAAAGTTTTTGATATCTGCCATAACCTGCTCGGCAAGCTCAAGCCTGGTTCCGGTTTTAACGTGGGTACCATCAAGGTTCTTAGCATAGTTTTTATCAAACGCAGCTTTCATTGGTTTTATAGCTTCCAATTCGGCTTTAACTGCTTGTAACAGACCTGGTTCAAGCACCTGTGCGTTTGATGCAGATTCAAATACGTTATCTTCATAAACGTCCCAGCCACCAAAAACTAAATCGTTTAAGTTAGCGAGCGGAACAAACTCATTAATTTTAGGATTACGGTTTTCGGTCCTTTTTCCTAAGCGTATGTGGCCCATTTGAGTAAGGGAGCCAATTGGCTGCGAGATGCCTTTTTTAACGGCTTCAACGCCGGCAATCAGGGTAGTTGCCACGGCGCCTAATCCTGGGATCAGGATACCAAGCTTACCTTTGGCAGGTGTAATGTTGATTTTCATTTATGTAACTATTATTTATTTAAAATTAACTGGCTAAAGCCATTTGTTGGCTTTATACCATTTTAGCGTTTCGGCCATACCGTTTTGCAGATTGTATAAAGGATAAAAACCCAGGTCGGATTTAGCTGCTTCAATATCGCAATTCCAGTTAATGGCGGTTAATTCATTAAGCTTTTCAATATTCAGTACCGCAGCTTTGTTGCTCAAAGAACTTATTTTTTCAGACACAGCTGCAATGATTTTTACAAAATTTACAGGCAGATGAAACTTCAGTGTTTTTACCTTTAGCTCATCTTTGGTAATATTACCTAACTCATAACGGTCGTAAAAATTACCATCACTTAAATTAAATGTCTTGTTATTACCACCATATAAAGCCTTAATGCTTGCTTTGGCCAGGTCTTTAACATATATAAAGCTGAGCTTTTGCTGTGCATTGCCTATATAAGGCTCAATGCCCCTCGCCACCTGTTTAAAAAATATAAATATGCCTGTATCCCTTGGTCCGTAAACCGCGGTGGGCCTTAGTATGGTATAATTCAGGCCGGTTACCGTTTTTAGCTTTTCTTCCGCAAGCAATTTGCTCCTGCCATATGCAGTAACAGGATGCGGAGTAGTGGCTTCGGTTATAGTACCGGTCAGTGAATTAAGCGGCCCAACAGAAGCGAGGCTGCCAATAAGTACAAACTTTTTTAAATCCGGGCATGCTTCATAAGCTGCCGAAGCGAGGTTATAAGTGTACGTAGCGTTTATGCGGTTATATTCGGCTTCGGAGCGGGCGCTGGTTACACCTGCAGCGTGTATGATATAATCAGGCTTAATTTCCGCCAGTTGTTTACTTAATGTTTCCTTATTGTTAAACTCGGGGTAAATATATTGAATATCTAAATCGCTTAAGTGACTTATTTTACTACTTTTTCTGACTGCTATAAAAACCTCCAGATTGTTTTGTAAAGCCTCCTCAATTAAATGAGATCCAACAAAGCCGCTCGCACCGGTTATTAAAACCCGTTCCCTCATATTGCTTTTTGATATAACCTGTATTTTTTATAAGGATCGCCTTTGATGGCCTCAATGGCACGGTTCATCATCTCGTTGTTTTCAAGCGTCCAGCCTGCTTCAGCGTGCTTATAACCTTTAGCCTTATATTCCTTGATAATAGTGCCATATAAACAGGCCTCGATACCCATTTTGCGATAATCTTCGATAACCCCAAGGGCATAAATACGGATACCGGTGATGCTCTTTTTGCCAAACAACAGTTTGAAAATACCGGTAGGCAATAACCTGCCGCGTTTTATTTTTTTGAAAATGTCATTATAATCCGGGAGCGCAAGGCCAAATGCTACTATTTTACCGTGCTGCTCGGCAACGATGGCAAAATCAGGGTCAAGGATCAGCTTAAGATCTTTGGCCAGGTAATCATATTCCTCGTTGGTTAGGGGTACAAAACCGGTGTTTTTATCCCAGGCCGAATTGTACACTTCGCGTAGCTTGGCGGCCTCTTCCTTGAAATTTTTAAGATTGATCTTGCGGATAACGATATCGTTGCGCTTTAACCTGTCTTCAAGCGCGTTTAATAAACGTACTGATTTATCATCATAGGCTTGCCCTTCCCAATGCCATCCTATCAGGTCTACATCTTTGGCAAAACCAAAATGATCAACAAGGTTGGCATAATAAGCAAAATTATAGGTGTTCATCAGGAATGGCGAACTGTCAAAACCCTCAATCAATAAACCGCAGGGCTCATTGGTTGAAAAGTTAGTTGGGCCCAGTAATTTTCCTGTAACACCTTTTTCTTTAAGCCATTTGGTAACGGTTTCAAAAAGGAGGTCAGAAACCCCGGTGTCATTTATACAATCGAAAAAACCAAAAAAGCCATCGTTAACATGGCTGTATTCATTATGGCCGTTGTTAAGGATGGCAGCTATCCGGCCAACTATCTTGTCGCCATCATAAGCTAAAAACGGTTGTACGGTATTGTGCTTATGGAAAGGGTGTTTGGTTAAAAGATCTCTTTGAGCGATGAACAGTTCGGGAACATAGTAAGGATCGTCCTTATACAGGTCATGCGGAAAATCAATAAACGAAGCCAGTTCTTTTTTCGATTTAACCGTTACTATTGTAATCATGTGTGGTAAATGATTGATAAAGCAAATTGGTATGCTTTAAATAAAAATGTGCATTTAGCTTACTTTAATAAAAAAGCAGCTAAATGCACAATAGGGTTCTTCATTATATTTTTTCTTTAACAGAAGCGTTTACACCAACTTCTTTAAAGGCTTTTGCAAGTTTTTCAACAGCTTCATCAATTTGCTCAAAAGTATGGGTAGCCATTAATGAGAAACGAAGCAGCGACGAATCGGAAGGAACGGCAGGGGATACAACCGGGTTAACAAATACACCAGAAGCTTGCAGGTGTTTGGTAACCGCGAAAGTTTTTTCGTTATCACGAACGTAGATCGGCAAAATAGGGCTTTCGGTAGGACCAAGGTCAAAGCCTTCTTCCAGTAAAAGCTTCATGGCATAATTAGTATTATCCCACAATTTCTCGATCCTTTCAGGCTCCGATTCAATGATATCTAATGCTGCAATTACGCTGGCTACAGAGCCAGGAGGCATACTTGCGCTGAACATTAATGAACGTGCGCGGTGTTTGATATAATCAATAGTATCCTGATCGCTGGCAATGAAACCACCTAATGAGGCTAATGATTTACTGAAGGTACCCATGATAAGGTCAACCTCATTGGTAAGGTTAAAGTGTGAGGCGGTACCTGCACCTTTATCACCAATTACACCAAGGCTGTGCGCATCATCAACCATGATATTAGCACCATAAGTATCGGCAAGCTCAACAATTTTAGGCAATTTAACAATATCGCCTTCCATGCTGAAAATACCGTCAACGGCAATAATCTTCACGGCATCTTCAGGAAGTATGCTTAGCTTGCGCTCCAGATCGGCCATGTCATTATGGGCGTACTTGATCACTTTTGAAAACGACAGGCGGCTGCCATCAATGATACAGGCATGGTCATACTCATCAAGTATGATATAGTCATTACGGCCGGTAACGCACGAAAGTACACCAAGGTTTACCTGGTAACCTGTGCTGAATAAAACAGTGGCTTCTTTGCCTACATAGCTGGCCAGCCTGTTTTCAAGCTCAATATGGATATCAAGTGTACCGTTCAAAAAACGTGAACCGGCACAGCCTGTGCCATATTTGTCAATTGCTTTTTTTGAAGCTTCTTTGATTTTTGGATGATTGGTAAGGCCTAAGTATGAGTTAGAACCGAACATTAATACCCGCTTGTTGTCAATAATTACCTCAGTGTCTTGTGCAGACTCAATAGGCCTGAAATAAGGATATAACCCCCGTTCACGCAGCATATTTGCTACTTGAAACTGAGCGATCTTCCCATGTAGTTTTTTAACCATGTATATTAACTCTGCTTAAATTTTGTGTAAAAATACCATGAATAAGCATATAACTTATACGGTGTGTGTAAATTTTTTTAAAATAATGCCTATTAACGTATCTATACTACTTAAGAAGCACACAAATTCTTACAGGGCAAATTAATTAATTTTTTTATTTATATCGAGCCTATTATTTTCATTTTTTTGTAAAAAGCCCAAAAAGCTTACACTATCCCGAGTTTTTGTAATTTTTTGCGTAAAATTCTTGTTCCACAGTTTAATTTAGTAATATTAATTACATATTCGCATTCCCCCGTATAAATCCTGCACCGATCATAAAACTTTTCTTTGTGATTTTTGCTTGATATACATTGTTATCTATAGCCACCGTATGAAAAAACACAAGTACTTTTTAGCGCTTCTTGTACTTAATTTAACATTTAATTTACACAGCAATAGTTATGCCCAAAATGTTGCCGATAGTATAAGCGGCCCTGTTTCGCTGAAACAGGCCATCGATTTTGCTTTGCGTAACCAGCCAACAGTAAGGCAGGCTTCAATTGATGAGCAGATCAATGAGCGCGACATTAAAATTGGTTTATCGGCATGGCTGCCCCAGGTAAATGGATCGGGCCTTTATAATTATTACTATAAGGGCAGTCCGCAGGCAGGAGCATCCGGCGCTAATATCCCAAGCAATGCGGGTACTATCCGTAACCTTTCAACTTTGGGCGTTACGGCTTCGCAGGTTTTGTATAATAACGATGTGTTTTTGGCTTCAAGGGCCAAAAGATACTCACGTGAGTACTATAAACAGAACACGCTGAGCAGCCAGATCGATGTAGTAAGCGATGTAAGCAAAGCCTTTTTCGACGTTTTACTGTCCGAAAAACAATTGGATATCACTAAAGAGGATATCATCAGGCTGCAAAGAAGCCTTAAGGATGCCAAAAGCAGGTATACTGCCGGTGTGTCTGATCCTACCGATTATAAACAGGCTACAATCGCCCTGAATAATTCAGTAGCTACCCGCAAGCAAACAGAAGAGGCCATTAAAAGTAAAACGGCTTTGCTGAAGCAGATCATGGGTGTTGGCGCAGCTACGCCAATAAGTCTTTCCTATGATTCAACCCGGTATGAGCAGGAAGCAAGTATTGATACATTGCAAGTGCTTAACCCCAATAATCGCATCGAATATCGCTTGCTCGAAACAACAAAGGCGCTTAATAACCTCAACGTAAATTATTACCGCTTTGGCTTTTTGCCTTCGCTGTCGGCAGTAGGTAGTTATCAGCATGCATACTTCAGTCATGATTTTAGCGATCTGTATAACAGTTCGTTCCCTACGGGTTATGTTGGCTTAACACTGGCCGTACCTATTTTTCAGGGGACTAAACGCCTGCAAAACCTTGCTAAAGCCAAACTACAGGTTGAGCGTACCGATCTTGACCTGATCAATACAAAAAATAGCATTTATACCGAGTATACCCAGGCACTGGCCGCATATAAAAGTAATTATACAAGCTACCAGCTCATTCGCGAAAATGTGAACCTTGCAAAGGATGTATACAAGGTAGTAAGCCTGCAATACCGTGAGGGGGTAAAAACCTACCTTGATGTAATTGTATCGCAGGCCGATCTGCGTACTGCCGAATTGAGCTATTATAATGCCCTGTTCAATTTGTTGAGCAGTAAAATTGATTTGCAGCGGGCTTTGGGGATCCTACCTGTTCAGCAACCATAAAATATCGTCATAAAAAACAAAAAACTACAGCAACACACGAACAACCTATTCTACATGAAACATACATATATATATTGGTTAGCCCCTGCAGCACTTTTAACATGGGCATCATGCGGTAAACCTCAAAAGGGCGGGCCGGCCGCCATGCCCCCAACTCCTGTATATCTTGCCGACGCTAAAACAGCCGAAGCAGTATATTATGATAAATACCAGGGGCTTGTGGTTTCGGTAAATACTGTCGAACTGCGCAGCCAGGTGCCGGGTTTTGTAACGGGCATATTTTTTAAAGAGGGCGATGTTGTGCAAAAAGGCAAAGTATTGTATGAAATAGATAAACGCAAATACCAGGCAGCCTTTGACCAGGCCAAAGCCAATGTATTAAGCGCCGAAGCTAATCTGGTTAAAGCGCAAAAAGACATTGACAGGTATAATATGCTGCTGAAAAGCGATGCGATTGCCCGCCAAACGGTAGATCAGGCACAGGCTACTTATGAAACCAATAAAAGCCAGGTTGCTGTAGCCAAAGCTGCGCTTGAGTCGGCCCGTACCGATCTGTCATATGCCACTATTACCGCACCTTTTACCGGGCGTATAGGTATCTCGCAGGTGAGGTTGGGGACGCAGGGAGTAGCAGGCACCACGCTGATGAACACCATATCGGCAGAGCATCCAATCGGTGTTGACGTGGTGATCAACGAGCAGGATATCAATCGCTTTTACGGTCTGCAAAAATCAAGCACCGACAGTACCTTTAAACTGGTACTGCCCGATGGAAGCAAATACAGCAAAGCAGGTAAAGTACTGGCAATTGACAGGGGCGTAAGCAACCAAACCGGTAGCATCAAGGTGAGGATCCAGTTCCCGAACGAGGATGATGTGCTGAAGGATGGCATGAGCTGCGTGTTGCAGGTGCTGAATAGCCAGTCGGGTAACAGGGTACAGATTCCGTTTAAAGCGGTAACTGAGCAAATGGGCGAGTTTTTTGTATTTGCCACCAGGGATACCGTTGTAAAAGATACTGCTGCTGATAAATCTGTTAAAGACAGACGTGATACGCTTGCAAGACAGGTAAAAGTAAAATTAGGACCGCGTATTAACGATGATGTGGTAATAATGGATGGTATAAAGCAAGGTGATAAAGTAGTTACCGACGGATTCCAGCGTTTACGTGATGGCGGCAGGGTAACCACCGGATCAGCAGCGCCGGCCGGGGCTGCACCTAAAAAATAATTTTATATCAGAAAAGAGATTTTAAGCCAAACAAGGGGCACATCTACCCTGGAAACTTAATATAAAGAAAGAATGATCGCAGATACTTTTATAAAACGACCGGTTACCGCCATTGTAATATCCCTGGTGATATTAATAGTGGGTATCCTGTCAATAACCAGCCTGCCAATAGGCCAGTACCCCGATATTACACCGCCTACCGTATCTGTAAGCGGTACCTATACCGGTGCCGATGCACTAACGGTTGAGCAAACCGTAGCTACCCCGGTTGAGGTGCAGGTGAACGGTGTACCGGGCATGACCTACCTGCAAAGTAATAGCAGCAGTAACGGTCAAATGAGCATGACAGTTAACTTTGACGTAGGTACAGATATTAATATCGCCGCGCTCGACGTACAAAACCGTGTGGGTATTGCTTTGCCTACCTTACCGCAGGAAGTGCAGCGTTTGGGTATGGTGGTACGTAAACGTAACCCGAGTATCTTAATGCTGGTGGCCATGTTTAGCCCCAAGGGTACTCATGACGTTACTTTTACCGATAATTACACTAACATATTTATCAAGGACGCTATTTTGCGTACCAAAGGTGTGGGTGACGTTGTAACACGTGCCGACGATTTTAGTATGCGTTTGTGGCTGAACCCTGATAAGCTTGCTGCCCTGGGTATGAGCGCCGCCGATGTAACCAATGCCCTGCAGGAACAAAACGCGCAGGTCGCAGCCGGTACGGTAGGTGCAACTCCCCAATTAAAAGGACAAACTTTTGAATACTCGGTAATTGTAAAGGGCCGTTTAAGCAAACCCGAAGAATTTGGTAATGTGGTTGTTAAAACCCAGCCGAACAATGGTGGTATAGTGCACCTTAAAGATGTGGCCAGGATAGAGCTTGGTAAATTCAACTATTCAGGTAACTCATTTGTTGATGGTAAAAGGGCATCATATCTGCTGGTTTACCAGGCGCCAAACAGTAACTCGCTCGAAACTGCGGATAATGTTTACGCCACGATGGATGAGCTTAAAAAGAGCTTCCCAAAGGATATCGATTACGTAGTTCCTTTTGAGGCCATCACAGTAGTAAAAGTATCAGTAAGTGAGGTAATAGATACGCTGGTTATTGCACTGGCGCTGGTTATTTTGGTAGTATTCTTGTTTCTGCAAAGCTGGCGTACTACGCTTATTCCGGTACTGGCAATTCCTGTATCCATTATTGGTACGTTCATCTTTTTTATCCCGCTCAACTTTACCATCAATACGTTAACACTATTCGGTTTCGTACTCGCTATCGGTATTGTGGTGGATGATGCTATTGTGGTGGTTGAGGCTGTACAGCATTACATGGATGAGGAGGGTATGACGCCTAAAGAGGCTACCCAACACGCCATGGCCGATATCTCGGCACCGGTAATAGCCATCGCCTTGATCCTGGCAGCGGTGTTTGTGCCGGTAGGCTTTGTGCCGGGCATAGTAGGGCGCTTGTACCAGCAGTTCGCTATCACTATTGCAATATCCGTATTGATCTCGGCTTTTGTGGCGCTTTCGTTAACACCGGCATTGTGTACACTGTTGCTTCGCCCGCACAAGATCGATGAAAACTCCGGAGGGCTTAATAAATTCTTCTTTAAGTTTAACACCTGGTTTACTCGTGTAACAGGCAGGTACCGTAATACGGTTGATAAGAGCATCAAAA
>NZ_DASVOB010000537.1:0-1860 GCF_036383575.1 Mucilaginibacter sp. | reverse complement strand
ATTTTATACTAACCAGGGAGTACTACCAACCATAGCAGCGCAGCCATGGATCGCGCCGAACCTTCAGGGTTTTAGCGGTGAAATTTACAGCGTAAAATATTCCTTATGGAAAACCATGTTTATGCAAAGGTGGCCATCTGTACAATACAGCCATGAACAATGGACAAAAATCGTGAATGATTTTGTTGCTGCCGAGACTGATGAGGTACTGGAGGCGGGTTTAAGGCGATTGCCTGAGTCATCGTACAAGCTGAGGCATGATGTGTTGCTGAAACAGCTGAAAGAGCGTCGCGCCAATATCCCGGCCGAAATGGAGTATTACTACAAGTTCATCAACAAAATAGTTGATATCCACACCTCAAATAAAAACGAGCTGGTAACCGTAAAGGACGAGCCCAATGGCAGCCTCAATGTGGTCATCAATAAGATCAACAAAAATGGCGAGGTTAAGGATACCCTCATGAACCAGAATTATCACCCGGATATCACAAAAGAACTCCGCATTTAGGTAAGCGGCGGCGATGATAAAGTGGTCCTTGATAACGCCACATCGCCAATTAAACTGCGGTTTATTGATAGTACCGGTACCCAAACGTACAATATTGTAAAATCGCTTAACACGGTACAACTGTACGACAGGGGCAAGAAGCTCAGTATAACCGGGGATGAATCAAAAGTTAACAAACATATAAGCAAGGACAGCGCTAACACCTCATTTCTGCGGGTCAACCTCATGAACGTGATAGCGCCGCTTGCCAATATCTCCTATAACCCTGATGAAGGTGTATTATTTGGTGCCGGTTTTAAATATACCCACCAGGAAGGTTTTCAAAAGCTGCCTTATAATGATGTGCAAACCGTATTTGCCAGTCATTCTTTCAGTACAAAGGCTTTCAAATTTAGTTACAGCGGTGAGTGGATCCATGCTTTTGGTAAAGCCGACTATTTAATGAATGTCCAGTTTGACTATCCGGACAATATCAACTTTTTTGGAAGGGGTAACGAAACTCAGTTTATCAAGATTGGCGACTATCGTAAATATCACCGCACCCGCTTCACTAATCTTACGTTTAGCCCGGCTTTCAGGTGGCGTAACGAATCGGGCACTTCTGTAACGGTAGGCCCTGCGTTTCAGTACTATAAATTAAATATTGATGACAATACGGGCCGATTTATTACATATCCGTTACTGACAAACGCACCCGACAGTTATACCTTTGATAAAACTAAAATGCATGCCGGTATAGTTGTTAACTTTACCAATGATAAGCGCAATGATAAAGTGCTCCCAGCCTGGGGAAGCTTTGTAAATATTAAACTTCAGGAGTTTAATGGCTTAAACAATAACTCCACAAGTTTTGCCCAGCTAATACCCCAGGTTGCTTTATATAAAAGCCTGAACGCTAAAAGCTCTATTGTTTTAGCCGATAGGGTAGGTGGCGGTATTACCATTGGCAAAACGGCCTTTTACCAGTCGTTATTTTTAGGCGGACAGGATAATTTATTAGGTTACAGGCTATACAGGTTTGCCGGCCAGCATAGTTTTTATAATAACCTGGAGCTGCGCATAAAATTGAGCGATTTTGCCAGTTATATTGTTCCCGGCCAGATAGGCGTTATAGGATTTTATGATATAGGCCGGGTTTGGGAAAACGGACAAAGCTCGGATAAATGGCACAACGGCACCGGGGCAGGTTTTTATGTTGCGCCGGCAAGGCTGGCAGTTATTAAAATAATAGCAGCTTACTCTGAAGAAGGATGGTACCCTTATCTTTCAACAAGTTTCAGATTTTAACGGAAGGGTAAAACTGTTATAAAAATGCACACAGAAGTACTCAATATAAGCAAAAACGAATGCAC
>NZ_DASVOB010000536.1:0-3542 GCF_036383575.1 Mucilaginibacter sp. | reverse complement strand
TACTGATAAGTATGGCATTAACTGGATGCTGAATTATCAAGTTAAGGAATAAATAAAAAAATGTCATTGCGAGCGCAGCGTGGCAATCGCACGAAAGCATAGCCGCCCTGTAAAGTTCGCGATTGCTTCGTAACTCGCAATGACATGGTTTTGATTTGTTCAGCTTGCGCTCATTCACAACGCGCGCAACTTGAACAAATCAGCGCAATCAACGAAATCAAAAAAAACGCTATAAATCAGCGGTCAAATTCCTATCTTTGCCCATGCAAGAAAAAATCCTCATTCTTGACTTTGGCTCGCAATTCACCCAACTTATAGCGCGCCGTGTCAGGGAGCTCAATATTTATTGTGAGATCCACCCCTTCAATCATTATCCCGAAATTGACAGCACTGTAAAAGGTATCATCCTTTCCGGCAGCCCTTATTCTGTAAGGCAGGAAGATGCTCCTCATTTCGATTTTGAAAAGTTTCATACCACACGCCCTATTTTAGGTGTTTGTTATGGTGCTCAATACGTTGCCCATTTCCACGGCGGCGAAGTATTGCCATCAAGCACCCGTGAGTACGGCCGTGCCAATTTGGAATATATTAAACAGGATAACCCTTTATTTAAAGATGTTCCCGGTGGATCGCAGGTTTGGATGTCGCACGGCGATACCATTGCTACCATTGGCGATAACTTTGAGGTAATTGCCAGTACCGATAGCGTTAAAGTTGCGGCATACCAGGTTACCGGCACCCAAACTTACGGTATCCAGTTTCATCCGGAAGTTACCCACAGTATTGACGGCAAACAGTTGCTGCAAAACTTTTTGGTTGACATTTGCGGCTGCAAACAGGACTGGACACCGGATTCGTTCATCGAAACCACGGTTGCCGCTCTCCGCGAAAAACTGGGCGATGATAAAGTAGTGCTTGGTTTATCTGGCGGTGTTGATTCATCGGTTGCGGCGGTATTGCTGCACCATGCCATCGGCAAAAACCTGCACTGTATATTTGTTGATAACGGCCTTTTGCGTAAAGATGAGTTTGAGCAAGTGCTTGATTCATACCAACACATGGGCTTAAACATAAAAGGCATCGACGCCAAACAACGTTTTTATGACGCATTGGCTGGCTTAACCGATCCTGAAAAGAAACGTAAAGCTATCGGCCGAGTGTTCATTGAAGTATTTGATGATGCCGCACATGAGGTACAGGATGTGAAATGGCTTGGTCAGGGCACTATCTACCCGGACGTTATCGAGTCGGTATCAGTTAAAGGCCCTTCGGCTACTATCAAATCGCACCATAACGTAGGCGGTTTGCCCGATTTCATGAAACTTAAAGTTGTGGAGCCTCTTAACACTTTGTTTAAAGATGAAGTAAGGAAAGTAGGTAAAGCTTTAGGCATCGATCCTAATATTTTAGGTCGCCATCCTTTCCCGGGACCAGGCCTGGCAATCAGGATCCTGGGCGATATCACGCCTGAAAAAGTGGCGATATTACAGGAAGCTGATGCAATTTATATAAACAATTTACGTGCTGCCGGGGTTTACGATAAAGTTTGGCAAGCCGGCTCTATATTTTTACCGGTACAATCGGTAGGTGTAATGGGCGATGAGCGTACTTACGAAAACGTGATCTGCCTCCGTGCCGTTGAATCGGTTGACGGAATGACCGCCGACTGGTGCCATTTACCGTACGACTTGCTGGCTAAGATCAGCAACGAGATCATCAACAACGTAAAAGGAATTAACCGGGTAGTATATGATATCAGTTCAAAACCACCGGCCACCATTGAGTGGGAATAAGTGGTTACCGTTTTTTTGCATAGTATTGCTGCTGGCCGCGTGTTCACCAAAAACGCGGCCGGTAGCAACTACCGTAAAAAAACCGACTGATAACACCGAAAAAAAGCCCGGCAACACCACCGAGAAACCGGTAGAAAAGGCTTCTGAACAAAAAGTGGCGAACATAGCTATGCTCTTGCCCCTAAATCTTGAGCACTTAAACCCTGCTCAAAAATATAGTCCGCTTCAGATAAGCCAGGCAAATATTGCTGTTGAATATTACCAGGGGTTTAGACTTGCCCTTGATTCGCTTACTGCTTACGGCAATAATTACAAGCTGCAGATCTTTGACTCAAGAGATGAAGCAATGCAGGCGCATGACCTGGCTTTAAATGCATTTGTGCGCTCAAGCGACTTGATCGTGGGCCCTGTTTTTCCGGATGGTGTAAAGGCGTTTTCCGGCGCGCTATCTTATTCAAAGGGGCCAATTTTATCGCCTTTGTCGCCTGCTAATCCTGCCACCATCAACAGCAAAAACTTAATCACTGCTATCCCCCCGCTTGAATACCATGCCTGGGGCGCGGCCGAATACCTCAACAGAACGGTTAAACCTAAAAAGATCTTTATCCTGCGTTCGGGCTTTAACCAGGAAAATGATTACGCTGTTAACTTTAAAAAAGCTATCGACAGTTTAAGCAAAAAAAAGGTAAAGGTGACCAACGTATATGTTGTACGTGGAAAACTAAGCAGCCTGTTACCGCAGCTTTCCAAAACCGAAAAAAATGTATTTGTGATCCCGGCTACCGATCAGGCGTTTTTAGGTGTAACCCTTCGCTCGTTAGATACCTTGAATAAACATTACCCCGTTATGGTGTTTGGGCACCCAAGCTGGGAGAAGTTCAGCTTTTTGAAACCGCAACTTTTACAACGTTTGAATACGCATATCACCTCTACCGAAAAAATAAATTACAAAGCAGGGGCTACAACAACATTTTTACGTAACTATAGGCGCGCTTATCACGTTGAACCGACCGAATACGCCATTAAGGGTTTTGATGAAGGATTATACTTTGGCAGGCAGCTTTTTGCCGATAAAGGATTATCATCAATTGAGGGAACCGATTTTACCGGCTTGCATAACAGCTTTCATTTTATAAAGAAGCCGGGGCAGGGATGGATCAACACCCACGTAAATATATTAATGTACACTAACTTTGAGCTAAAACAGGTAGAATGAAGGCTATAAATCAGCTTAAAACGTTTCAGCGAATTTTGGGTGAATACCCTGCCGATACGCCACTAAGTAAATTTTTACCCGGCTTTTACCGGCAAAACAAACAAATGGGCTCAACCGACAGGCGGGTTGCCAACCGGTTGGTATATAACTACTTTCGCCTGGGCAGGGCATTACCCGATGTACCTGAAGATGAGCGCCTGTTAGTGGCCGAGTTTTTATGTAATACCCAAACTAACTCCTACCTGCAAAACTTCAAGCCCGAATGGGCCGCTTGCATAGGTTTTAGTGACGATGATAAACTGGCCCTCGTAAAAACCTCCTACCCCGATTTTAAACTGGAAGATGTTTTCCCATGGAGCAGCCAGCTTTCGGAAGGAATTGATAAGGAAGCTTTTCTGAAATCTTTTTTCTGCCAGCCCGATCTGTTTATCCGCGTTCGTAACGGTTACGACCATTTAGTAAAAGCCGAACTAACCAAAGCACAGGTTGTTTTTAAGGATGAGGGCAACGGCTGTTATTCCCTGCCTAACGGT
>NZ_DASVOB010000535.1:0-12974 GCF_036383575.1 Mucilaginibacter sp. | reverse complement strand
TCTCTAACCTGTCGGCCAGGGTTTTGGGCGATAGTTTTATGTAGAGGGTTTTGCCATTGGCGTTCATCCAATCCATATGGTCAAAAAAGCAAGGCAATCCTCCACCCGTCGACACCACGGTATTTTCATGATATTCAGTTTCCTTCAGCACCTGCGATTCGAGCTTACGAAAGGCATCCTCTCCAAAAGAAGAAAAATATTCAGCAATGCTCATGCCTGCTTTGGCTTCGAGCACATGGTCAAGATCAATAAATTCGTAGCCCCATTTGGCGGCCAGTTTGCGGCTCCAGGTTGTTTTGCCACAACCCATAAAACCCACAATAAAATATTTCATATAAATTCTTTCAACTTAATTTTACCCGTGGGTCTATCCACACGTAAATAATATCAACCAAGATACTGATCACCACAAATATAAACGCGATAAACAATATTGAGCCCATCACCACCGGAAAATCCGACATTTCCAGCGCATCAACGGTAGCTTTGCCTAAACCGTTATAACCAAAAATGTATTCCACAAAAAAAGAGCCTGCCAGCAGCGAAGCAAACCAGTTGGCAATGGCGGTAATTACCGGGTTCATGGCATTTTTAAGTGCATGTCGATATATAATTGTGCGATTACTCAAACCCTTTGCTTTGGCAGTACGGATATAATCCTGGCCCAAAACATCAAGCATGGCATTGCGGGTAAGCTGTACAATGATAGCCAGCGGCCGCAAGCCTAACGTAATTACAGGCAATACCAGGTTTTTAAGCGTGATCACTTCGCCCTTAAAGGGATCATAACTATATAAACTGCCCGACATGTTTAAATGCGTATAGTTACTCAAAACAAAACCAAAAATCCAGGCAATGATAATACCCGCAAAAAACGATGGTGCAGAAATGCCAAGTGTTGAGAAACTCAATGCCAGCTTATCGATCCAGGTATCTTTATTCACCGCGCTCACCACGCCTAAAAATACGCCGATAATAATAGCGAAGATCATGGCTGCCGCGGCAAGCACCAATGTATTAGGGATCACCTCCATCAACAATGAAGCAACATCCTTACGGGTTTGGTATGAGCGTCTCAAATAAGGCCATTTCAGTGCCAGCACTTTGCTTTTACTCACCGGGAATAGCTTTACATAGCCATAGCGCTGTTGTTCTTCAGCTGTATTGAGGTGGATGCCCAAAGGCGACAGATCATTCAAGTAATAGGCAAACTGCACAGGTACGGGTTTATCCAGCCCAAACTCTTTACGCACAGCCTGTAATGATTGTACATCAGCACGCTGTCCCTGGGTCATGCGGGCAGGATCGACAGGCAGGATATTGAACAGAAAAAAAACAACAAATACTACCCCCAGCATTACTGCCAGTCCGTATACCAATTTGCGGAGCAGGTAGGGGATCATATTTATTATTTCTGCAAGTACTCTTTTACGATATCCTCATATTTAGGCACCGAATGATAATGCCATTTATTAATCACCGTACCATTCTTGATCAACAACACACCCGGATTAGAACGCACCATTGATTTCAGCGGAACGCCATCCACATAAAAAATCTCGCTGATCAGCTTATGTTCTTTAGCAAACGCCTTAGCGTCAGCAGCCGAATTTGAAGTAAGCAATATAGTGCGGATGTTATAGTTATCGGTAAGGTTTATAGCCAGCGCATTTAAGCGGTTGATAGCATTCTTATCCGTTTCACTCAAATCATAGGCCACTATAAACAGGCTATAGAAAGGGCTCGAAAGTAATTCTTTTGTATAATCGTTACGCTGTGCATCCTGGATAGCGAGGTCGCGAATTTTAGGCTCGTATCCTTTTTTAACCAGGCGGTTTTCCGGATCGCCGATAACTTCCCAGTTGGCATCCTTCCAGATATTGGTTTTAAGGTATTCCTTATCATTCATTACCTTGGTAGCACCTGTTTTTTTGTTTTTGAGATGATAGGTAAGTTCAAACTCATCAAGCGGAGCACCCGGTGGGATCTTCATTTCGTCGGGCAGGTTAGCGCCTATTTTATACGGCAGAAAATCTATAATGGGCGAAAAGTTATAGGTATAAACGCCAAAGCCAACCGAAATAACAGCTGCAAATATGAGCCATTTATCACCAATCTTAGCACTAAACAAAGGATTGATTTGTTTACGTTTAACAAACAAGATCAGCACCAAAGCCAGCAAAACCATATCCTTACTAAACGATTGCCATGGCGTCAACGGAATAGCGTCTCCAAAACAACCACAGGTTTGCACCACCTTAAAAAATGCCGAATAGAAAGTGAGGAAGCCAAAAAAGATGATCAAAAGCAATAATCCCCAGGCAACTTTAACGGCCCGTGCACCTATAAGCAAGGCAAAACCCAACAGCATTTCAAGCGCACATAGAACAATAGCCATGGTAAGCGCTAGGCCGTTCAGGAACGTGATATGAAATACCTCAAAATACTCTACCAGTTTATAAGAAAAACCCAGCGGATCATTAGCCTTGATCAGTCCTGAAAATATAAATAACAGTCCCACCAATAATCGCGGGATCCATATAACGGCATTGTTTGATGATGTATTTTTCATAAGCCCCTTCTAAATCTTCTCCGCCAACCAGCAGATAGACTTAATTTTTATACTTAATAAAGAGTTTTATTTACCGTGATGAACATTAAGCTTAATCAATGCGAACACGGCATAGTTCAGCATATCCTGGTAGTTGGCTTTAACACCTTCTGATGCCTCGGTAAGTCCCTGATTGTCCTCTATCTGTTTTACACGAAGCAGTTTCATCAATATCAGGTCGGTCAATGAACTGATCCTCATATCTCGCCAGGCCTCGCCATAGTCATGATTTTTGGCAAACATCAATTCCTTGGTTTCGTTTACCTTTTCATCAAACATCTGACCAACATGATCTGGATTGAGCTCGGTCGACATTTCGGGGCCGCACTCCAGCTGCATCATGGCAATCACACAATAGTTAACAATGCCTATGTACTCGCCGGTGATATCGTCACCTACTTTTGATACTTTTTTTTCCTCTAAAGTACGGATGCGTTGGGCTTTGATAAAGATCTGGTCGGTGATGGATTGCGGGCGGAGGATACGCCATGCGGTGCCGTAATCGCGGGTCTTTTTCATGAAAAGACCTTTACATATGTTAATTACGCCTTCGTATTCTGCTGCTGTGTTAGTCAAAAGATAATGAGTTTGAATGTTGTAAAGTTTAAATGTTGCAAGGTTGTGAAGCCCGTGCCTGCAAAGTTAATTAACTTTACCGCATTAAAACTTTACAACAAGCAACTAACCGTGGCTAAAGATACATTTTTCAGTAAAAAAGTTACACTCAATGCCGGCGGCCGGCTTATTGATCTTTCATCGCCAAAAGTGATGGGGATCATTAATATCACTCCCGATTCGTTTTTTGCAGATAGCCGCAAACCCAGTGTTGATGAAGCTTTGCAACAGGCACAAAAAATGCTGACCGATGGAGCAACATTCCTTGATATCGGTGCTTACTCGTCTCGTCCCGGAGCAATTGATATTTCGGCACAGGAAGAAATGGATAGGTTGTTACCTATAGTTGAAGCCATTGCAATGAAGTTCCCGGAAGCCATTATGTCGATAGATACTTTCCGTGCCAGTGTTGCTGAAGCTGCTATTAAGGAAGGGGCACATATCATCAATGATATTTCGGGTGGTATGCTTGATGAAGATATGTTTGCCACAGTTGCCCGGCTAAATGTGCCTTATATACTGATGCACATGAAAGGCAGCCCGCAAACCATGAACCAACTGGCCGAATATGACGATGTATTCAGCGAGGTGTTTGATTATTTTGTATCAAAATACAGCGAGTTAAAACGCCTCGGTGTACATGATGTGATCCTTGATCCAGGCTTCGGTTTTGCAAAAAAAGCGGAGCATAGCTATGAGTTAATTAGCCGGATGAATGAGTTTGATCTGTTCGGATTACCCATACTTACCGGCATCTCCCGTAAAAGGATGATCTATGGTTTACTGGGTAATACTGCTGCTGAAGCATTGAATGGTACTACTGTTTTGAATACCATTGCGCTGATGAAAGGGGCTAATATTTTGAGGGTGCATGATGTGAGAGAGGCTGTGGAGGCGGTGAAGATTTGGGAGGCATGTAAAAGTTAAAATCCGGCGGCCGGGAGGCAGCTTGATAGTTTGGCACTCGGCTGGAGCCGAGCGCCGGCGTGTCTTTTATTTTAATCTTCTAATTAAAAAACCGGCGCAGACGCTCGGCTCCAGCCGAGTGTCGACTATTTATCGGCCTCCCGGCCGCCGTAGTCCGAACGAAAGGTTACCCATCAACCTTAAAAACCGAATCGGGATTAGCGCTACTATACACATAAGCTGTCGGATCATTAACAATCATCGCTTCAACAGGATTATCATGAATGTAATCTACCTTCTGATCAAATACTTTTGCCGTTATTAATTCGATTGGATTAGTTGTCTTTTGCCAAAACTGGTATTCGCTATTTTGTTGCGTGGCATTCGCAAAATAACGAAACATGTAAAGCAGCCATTCCTTTCTACTTTCAGTGTAACTATCAGTTATCATCGCGATGATCCGTTTAGCTGTATAACTCTTCAGGTCTCTTATAATTTGTGGTAGCTTTGCTTCTTCAGATTCAACAATCAAATGGATATGGCTGCTCATTATACAGTAGGCATATACCTTTAAGCCCTTATTTTTCCTGCAAAACTCCAGGTTATTTAAAAACTCTTCACAATATTCGGATCTTATAAAAACATCTATCCAGCCAACTATTGTAAGGGTTACAAAAAACGGACGATCTGTATTGGCTTTTCTAAATTCGGACATTCATTAGTTTAGGCTTCGGTTTTGTTTCGGCGGCCAGAGGCCGCTTGATAGTCGACACTCGGCTGGAGCCGAGCGTCTGCTTTTCTTATTTATTTTATTTCTTTTCTTTGCCACCGCTCGGCTCCAGCCGAGTGGTAACTATTCCCAGGCCTCTGGACTGCCTACCCCACCAGCTCCATCATTTTCAAAATAGCATCAACGTATTCCCGGTCATTAGCCAAACGTGGCACTTTATGCTGCCCACCCAGCTTTCCCTTTTCCCTCATCCAGTTAAAGAAAGTGCCATCCGGTGCGCGACGAACTATCGGGCGACGCAGCGCAAGATCTTTAAAACGCTTGGCATCGTAATCAGAGTTAATGCGACGCAGGGTTTCATCAAGCAGGTCAACAAAACGTTCAAACTCGGCAGGTTTCTTTTCAAACTCAATGATCCATTCGTGGGCCCCACATTCATCCCCGTTAAAATAAACGGGGGCCGCAGTATATTCCCTGATGATAGCGCCGGTTTGTGTACAGGCCTCTTCCAATGCGCGTTCGGCATTGTCAATGATCACTTCCTCGCCAAAGGCATTAATAAAGTGTTTTGTGCGACCGGTGATCTGGATCCGGAACGGAGAAAGCGAAGAGAACTTAATAGTATCCCCTATCATGTACCGCCAAAGGCCAGCATTAGTTGATATGATGAGCGCGTAGTTTTTGTTCAGCTCCACCTCATCAAGCGTGAGGGTTTCAGGATTTTCGTCATACAGGTTTTCAAGAGGTAAAAACTCGTAAAAAACACCATAGTCAAGCATCAACAGCATATCGCCAGGTTCTTTGGTATCCTGTATGCCGAAGAAGCCTTCAGATGCATTATAGTTTTCGAGGTAATACATCTCCTCATTCGGGATCAGTTTTTTAAACTGCTCGCGGTAAGGCGTAAAATTCACCGCACCATGAAAATACATTTCCAGATTAGGCCATACCTCAAGCAGATTATTTTTTCCGGTGATCTCCAGGATGCGCTTAAACAACACCAGGTTCCAGGTGGGTACACCGCTGATGCTGGTCACATTAACATCCTTAGTGGCATGCGCTATTTTCTCAATCTTTTCCTCAAAGTTTTCGAGCAGGGCAATATCCAGGTGCGGCGTACGGTGAAACTCCGCCCACATGGGCAGGTTTTTCATGATCACTGCCGAAAGATCGCCAAATGAAGTATCCTGGCTTAGCTGACTGATCTGGTGACTGCCCCCAAGCGTCAGGATCTTCCCCGTAAACATCCGGGGGTTGGGCTGGTTATTGAAATAGATGGTAAGCAGGTCTTTGCCACCTTTAAAATGGCATTCCTCAAGTGCTTCTTCACTTACCGGTATAAACTTGCTCCTATCGCTGGTAGTGCCCGATGATTTGGCAAACCAGCGGATCTCTGATGGCCACAACACATTCTTTTCGCCTTTAAGCATGCGCTCAATGTAAGGCTTCAGTGTATCGTAGTTTTGAATCGGCACCCGCTCCTTAAACTGGCTCAGGTTTTCGATACTTTTATATTGGTATTTTTTACCCCACTCCGTGTTTTCAGCAACCGAAACCAGTTGCTCAAACCATTCTTCCTGCACTTCATTCGGATACTTCATAAAAAGCTCTATCTGGTGGATACGCTTTTTCATGAACCAGGTAAATACGGAGTTAAAGAGGGTCATAGGGCTATTATTGAGGAAAAACCTTTCTTTTCAGCACAAAGTTTGCCCCAAGATACACTTTCCTCACCATTTCATTCTCGGCCAATACCTCGGGCACGCCTGATTCTAATATTTTACCTTCAAAAAGCAGGTAAGCACGATCAGTGATCGACAGCGTTTCCTGCACGTTGTGGTCGGTTATTAAGATGCCGATATTGCGGGTACGTAGCTTCGCCACCATCGCCTGGATCTCTTCAACCGCAATCGGGTCAACACCTGCAAAAGGCTCATCCAACAGGATAAAGTTTGGCTCAGCAGCAAGTGCTCGGGCAATCTCTGTACGACGGCGTTCACCGCCCGATAGCAGGTCACCACGGTTTCTGCGAACCTTGTGCAAGCTAAACTCGTCTATCAGTTCTTCCAACTTATCTTTTTGCTTGTCTTTAGGCATATCGCCCATTTCAAGCACCGCCTTGATATTATCCTCAACCGAAAGTTTTCTAAACACGGATGCTTCCTGTGCCAGGTAGCCTATCCCCTTTTGGGCACGGCGATACATGGGGTCCTGGGTTATATTTTCATCATCCAGGTGGATAGTGCCTTCGTTTGGTTTTATCAAACCAACTATCATATAAAACGATGTGGTTTTACCCGCTCCGTTAGGCCCAAGCAAACCAACAATTTCACCCTGCGCAACGTCAAACGATACATCGTTTACAACGGTACGCTGCTTGTATTTTTTAACTAAATTATCTGCTCTTAGTATCATTATATGTCTGAACCATGATTTATGGGATTCATGGATTTTACCCTGATATTTAACCGTTGATTTTTTTGATTTCGATGATTTCGTTGATTAGTACCTGCCGGCTATGAACCATGATCTATCAACAATGAACCAGACTAATCTCCAATCACTAACCTCTAATCACCGAATCGGATCCCCTTCACATTCAACTGTATTGTCCTTCTTTCGCGCCAAACGTTTTCTTCTATCGAGTAGCACATTTCAAACGGCATGCCCTGTTTTAATTGTTCCAGGTATTGACCATGGTTAAAGGCTATGCAATCAAATACTGCCGAATCTTCCTGCATTACGCTCATTTTGATGTGCGAGCCGCCTACCAAACCGGCACTACCACTAACATACACATTTTTGCTTATGAAAACAGGAGCCATATTTTCAGGGCCAAAAGGAGCAAACTGATTCAATATCCTGAAAAATTTCGCTTCTATCTGGCTTAAACGTAATTCGGCGTCAATTTGTATTTGTTGTATCAATTGTTCCGGTTTTATGGTGGAACTTACCACCTCTTCAAACCTTTCAATAAAAGCTTCCAGGTTTTCCGGGGCCATGGTAAGCCCTGCGGCATACTTATGGCCTCCAAACTGGATCAGCAGATCTTTACAGCCGCAAAGGGCCTCATACAGGTCATACCCCAAAACAGAACGTGCCGAACCGGCCACATGCCCGTTTGAACGGGTGAGCACTATTGTAGGACGATAATACTTTTCAGTCAGGCGCGATGCCACAATGCCAATTACCCCTTTATGCCAGTCTTCATTGAACACCACGGTTGACTTACGGGCAATCAATACCTCGTCATTATCGATCATGCCAAGCGCTTCGTCCGTAATGCTTAGGTCATGCCCTTTTCGCTCGGTATTGCGCACGTTGATCATTGCGCTTTTTTCTTTAGCTGCATCTTTATCTGTAGCTATCAGCAATTCAACCGCATGTTTGGCATCATCTATTCTGCCGGCAGCGTTGATCCTCGGACCAAGCAAAAACACTACATCCGATATGGTATAAGTCCCATTACGACCAGCAATCTCCATTAAAGCTTTAACCCCAATACAAGGATCGGTATTTATTTTTTGCAGACCGAAGTGCGCCAATACCCGGTTCTCGCCGTTGATGTGCACAATATCGCAGGCAATACTGATCACTACCAGATCAAGATAGCAGTTCACTTCCTCAACCGGGATATTGTTTTTTTCGGCATAGGCCTGGATCAGCTTAAAGCCAATACCGCAACCTGATAGTTCTTTATATGGATATTCGCAATCTTCGCGTTTGGGGTCAAGTACAGCTACCGCTGCCGGGATTGATGCTCCGGGCAGGTGGTGATCGCAAATAATAAAATCGACGCCTTTTTCATTCGCATAGTCAATTTTATCAATTGATTTTATGCCGCAGTCAAGCGCTATGATCAGGGTAATACCTTGCTCAGCGGCGTAGTCAATCCCTTGTGTTGATATCCCGTACCCTTCTTTATAGCGGTCGGGGATGTAATACTCAATATTGTTATAAAGTTTTTTGAAAAAACTATAGGTCAGCGCCACAGCTGTAGTGCCATCCACATCATAATCTCCGTAGATCATGATCTTTTCGCCTGCTGCCATGGCTTGCTCTATGCGGAGGATAGCCTTTTCCATATCCTTCATCAGGAATGGATCATGCAGGTGCCGGTGATCGGGCCTGAAAAAGTAGCGGGCATCTTCAAAGGTGGTGATACCGCGCTGCACAAGCATAGCGCTTAAAACGGTATCAATATTGAGTTCGGCGGCTAATTTTATTACATCATCATGGTTTGTATTATCCTTTAGCGCCCAACGTTTATTCATATCTTTGCAGCTTGAAACAGTAAATATACTTATGCTCTGTTAAAGAGCCAAAGTTACTTCAAAATCTGATACTACGTTTACTATGGAATTTTTTGCTTTAGGCGAGGGCTCTTATTCGGTTGATGCAACCAAGAAATTTATCCCGTTCAACCCCGAAACTGACAACCCGAAAGATCGTCCGGCTTCGTTGTTTATCCACGTTAACCCCTTCCTTATCAAAACAAAAACCGATTTGATAGTATTGGATACCGGCCTTGGCTTTAAAGATACCCGCGACGAACTGATGCTGCATCAAAACATCCGCAACGCAGGCTTTGATCCTGATGATGTTACGTTGGTAATGATGTCGCATCTGCATTATGACCACTCCGGCGGTTTGGTGGTTGAGCGTAATGGTAAATTAGTACCCAGCTTTCCGCAGGCCGAGCATGTGATCAATAAACAGGAATGGGAATTTGGTATCAGCGGAAAAGGCTCGTCATACCATGTTGAAATATTTGAGGCATTACAGGCAAGCGCTAAGATCACTTTTATTGAAGGCAACGGCGAGTTTAAACCAGGTATCAGGTATGAGCACTCGGGCGGTCATTGCCCTGCACACCAGGTATTTTGGTTTGATATAGAAGGCGAAAAAGTATTTTTTGGCGGCGATGAACTTCCTGAGCCCGAGCAGCTGTTAAGAAAGTTCATAGCCAAATATGATATGGACGGGCGCAAGGCCATGATGTTGCGCGAAGAATATGGTAAAAAGGCCGCCGCCGAAGGGTGGAAATGCCTCTTTTACCATGCTAAATCATTTACCATCGGAACTGTTGAAACGGAAGGCGACCATTTTAAGGTTAAGCCGGTTTAACTTTGGGTAGCTACTTCAAAAAGTTCTTTTATCTTTTCAACATTAAGCGGTTTGGAGATAAAATCCTTTACCAGCGGGTATGAACGTGCTTTGTTGATGTCGTTGCTGAAAACTGATGATGAAATAATATAGATCTTGCTTTTGCCCAGGGGATCAAGGTTGAGGCGCTTATACTCATCCAAAAATTCCCAGCCATTCATAATGGGCATATTAATATCAAGTAAAATATAATCGGGCAGTTTATTAGGGTCTTTCCGCTGAATATCTGAAAGCTGCTCAATAGCATATTTTCCGTTCAGGCAGGCCATAATTTCGGTGTTCAGTAAAGCTTTCTTTATCAGTTTTATGGAGATGAAGTTATTTATTTCGTCATCATCAACCAGTAATACACTAATGGCTTTATTATTAATGTTCATATCTATCATTTAAGCGCATCTCTTTATACGAGGCCTCGATTTAAAAAGTTATATTCCTTATAGTTGTAAATTGTAAAAACAATACATCATACAAATACCTTTAAATAACCACAAAACGGGCATTTTTATTTTAATCGGGGAAATTAAATAAAGATGAGCATACAGGAAATTGAAGGTAAAAACTAACCGTTGATACTATTATTTAAAAAGAATAATCATGTTCAACCAGGCAAATACGCACCTTATAATTCTGGTACCATTTATCGCGCCCCTGTTGTTGGGCAAACAGGTGCCTGGCATTTGCTTTCCACTTTTTGATAGCCTCTACTGATTGCCAGTAAGATACCGTTATTCCTGCTTCGTTACGGGCCGACTCAACACCAAGGAAACCCTCCTGCTTCCGCGCCAGTTCTTCCATTTCAACAGCCATGTCGCTGTAGCCTTCATCACCCGGGGTGCGCACAGAGGTAAATATTACAGCATAATAAGGAGGTTGTGGGGTTTGAGCAATAAGCCCATCTAAATCTCCCCTAAAGGGAGAGCCTTTTGAATTACTACCGGAATTATCTGAACTCATATCTTAATAATTTACATAAAACAAAAACCCCCGCTAAATGGCGGGGGTTTGCTGAAGATTATTCTATTACACTTTCTTCAAACTCGTACTCTTCTAACGGAGGGCATGAGCAGATCAGCGTTCTATCGCCATAAGTGTCATTAACCCTGCCTACCGATGGCCAGAATTTATTGGCAGCTACGTAAGGCAGCGGGAATGCCGCTTTTTGACGGGTATATGGATGCTCCCACTCGTTGCCTGTAATAACAGCTACAGTATGAGGCGCATTTTTTAACGGATTGTTATTTTTGTCAGATAAACCATCAACCACATCAGCAATTTCATGACGGATAGAGATCATGGCATCGCAAAAACGGTCAAGCTCGTGTTTTGGTTCTGATTCTGTTGGTTCAATCATCACGGTACCAGCTACCGGGAAAGATACAGTTGGTGCGTGGAAACCGTAGTCCATCAAACGCTTGGCTATATCAGTTACCTCAATACCTGCCGATTTGAATGAGCGGCAATCCAGGATCATTTCATGCGCACAACGCCCATTAGCACCTGTGTATAACACCGGGTAATGTTCTTTTAGCCTTGTTTTAATATAGTTGGCGTTCAGGATAGCGTAACGGGTAGCGTTAGTCAAACCTTCGGCACCCATCATGGCTATGTAAGCATGTGATATGATCAGGATTGAAGCCGAACCCCATGGCGCTGCCGAAACAGCATGGATAGATTTCCCCCTCTCGATATCAACTACAGCATGGCCTGGCAGATAAGGCACCAGATGTTTTGCAACACCGATAGGGCCCATACCAGGGCCGCCACCACCGTGAGGGATACAGAATGTTTTATGCAGGTTAAGGTGACAAACGTCGGCACCGATATTGGCCGGGCTTGTTAAACCAACCTGGGCGTTCATGTTAGCACCGTCCATATAAACCTGGCCGCCATTTTCATGAATGATCTCGCAAATTTCGATGATGCTTTCTTCAAATACCCCGTGGGTAGATGGATAAGTGACCATCAAACATGAAAGCTCATTTTTATATTGCTCGGCTTTAGCGCGCATATCGGCAACATCGATGTTACCATTGTCATCGCACTTAACCACTACGATCTTCATACCAGCCATTGCTGCAGAAGCAGGGTTGGTACCGTGAGCAGACGAAGGGATCAAAGCAATGTTACGGTGGGTATCGCCCCTATCCAAATGATAAGCGCGGATAACCATCAAACCGGCGTACTCGCCCTGGGCACCAGCGTTTGGCTGCAAGCTCATAGCTGCAAAACCGGTGATCTCGCTCAGCCAGTTATTGATCTCATCAAACAACTGCATGTAACCACCAACCTGGTCGGTTGGGGCAAAGGGGTGAATTTTGCTGAACTCGGCCCAGGTAACCGGTACCATTTCGGTAGTAGCGTTTAGTTTCATAGTACATGAACCTAAAGCTATCATTGAATGACATAAAGAAAGATCTTTTGCCTCTAATGATTTAATATAACGCAGCATCTCATGTTCAGACCTGTGGGTATTGAACAGACTATGCGTTAAATAAGCCGAAGTACGCTGAAGCTCTGTTGGAATAACCGTTTCAGGATTTGCGTTGATGCCATCGAAATCAACATCGTTAAATGTTTTACCTTTTACTTTGGCAAAGAACCTTACAATAGTTTTGATATCCTCAACCGAAGTTGTTTCATCAATAGCTATCGTAACCACCGAACCTTCATAGTTCAGGTTCATTTCGTTATTTAATGCTTCAGAATGAATAGGGCCTGCTAAATGAGCTACATCAAACTTAACGGTATCGAAATATGATTCGTTCAATTGTTCGTAACCAAGCTGACCTAAAGTTTTGGCTGTTAATACAGCTAAACCGTGAATCCTTTCAGCAATCGCTTTAATACCATCCGGACCATGATATACGGCATACATACCAGCCATGATAGCTAATAATGCCTGAGCGGTACAGATATTTGAAGTTGCTTTATCGCGACGGATGTGCT
>NZ_DASVOB010000534.1:0-7253 GCF_036383575.1 Mucilaginibacter sp. | reverse complement strand
TTAGATTGATCGGTATGCAAAAAGCAAGTTTGTTTTCTGCTCCGATTCTTGTGTCTTTATTCTTGGTTCTTGCAATCTTGCCTCTTTCCACCCGTGCTCAACGTAAAAAAGGCAGCGATAATAAACCCGCTGCATCTGCAGGTAAGGTGATGAGTTACCAGGACAGTACGCTGGTTAAGCAGCTGTTCTTTTCGGCCCTGCGCGAAAAAACAATTGAGAACTACAAGCTGGCCACTGAAATGTTTGAACGCATTTTACAGGCCGATCCTTCAAATGACGCTTCGATGTATGAGCTGGCAAACCTTAAACGCCAGCAAAATGATTTTGCAGGATCTGAGCCGCTTTTGGAACAGGCTGTATCCATAAATAAAGATAATGAATGGTATTGGGGCGCACTGGCCGATAGTTACGAAAAAACCAACACCATTGATAAGCTCGAAAATGTTTTTAACCAGCTCATCAGGATCAACCCGGATAAATCAGAGTATTATTTTGACAAGGCAAATGCCTACACCATCCTGAAAAGGTATGATGACGCGTTAAAAGTATATGATGAGCTTGAAAAACTTAACGGCCCGAGCGATGATCTTTTAGCCAATCGTCAAAAGATCTACCTAAAACAGGGCAAGATTGAGCTGGCCGCTTCAGAGTTGGAAAAACAGATAGCTGCTAATCCTGGGGAAACCCGTTATTACCTGGCTCTTGGCGAGATCTATAACTCAAACGGGTTTGCAGATAAGGCGCTTAAAATATTGCAACAAGCCGAAAAGCTTGATCCGCGCAATGGTATGGTGCACTTTGCGCTTGCCGATATCTATCGGGATAAAAAGAACGTAGAAGCCAGCTTCAACGAACTGACCTTAGGCTTTGCAATTCCGGATATAGGTATCGATCAAAAGATCAATATTATTTCGGGGTACTTCCCTAAGTTTCCGGATGCCGGCGCCAAAGCCAGCGCGCTTGAGCTGAGCCGCATATTAACCGTTGCCCATCCTAATGATGCCAGGGCCTATGCTATTTATGGCGATATGCTGATCCAGAATACCAAATACAAGGAGGCAAAGCCGGTGTTAAAAAAGTCGGCCGAGCTTAATAACCAGGTATACAATGTTCAGGAACAATTAGTGCGCCTGGAATTAGGCGACAATGACCTTGATGCGGCTATTAAAGATGGCGAGAACGCGCTGTCATTATTCCCAAACCAGGCCTGGATGAACTATCTGGTAGGCGTTGCCTGGGCACAAAAAAAGGATAATAACAAAGCGGTTGGCTATGTTAAAAATGCTACTTCATTAGAACTTCAGGATAAGGAACTACTTTCGTTAAGTTTTTCATTATTGGGCGATTGCTATCATGAGCTGAAGAATATAAAAAGTTCTGACGAGAGTTATGATAAGGCACTGACCTACAATCCGGATAATGCATTCACTTTAAACAATTATGCTTATTATTTATCGTTAAGGAATGAGCAACTGGAAAAGGCGGCAACAATGTCGGCACATTCCAACGAGTTGCAGCCTAACACGGCATCGTTTGAAGATACTTATGCCTGGATCCTGTTTAAACAAAAAAAATATGCCCAGGCAAAAGAGTGGATGGAGAAAGCCCTGTCGCATGATAAAGAAAATAGTGGCGTTAAGTACGAACATTATGGCGATATATTGTTTTTCCTTGGGAACACAGATGCTGCCGTAACTAACTGGAAAAAGGCGAAAGGCTTTGGTGAACAATCACCTGTTTTAGATCGTAAGATAAATGAAAAAAAATATAGCGAATAGTTTACTTATAGCTTGCTGCCTGCTGGTAATGGTAAGTTGTAAGGCGCGTAAACAGGTTTTAGTTGCCCGCAAGGCCGATTCAACCGCAAAGCCCAATGACGTGGTTAGTAAGCTGGCCGCCATAAGGGCAAGCCAGGTGAATTTCACAACATTTGCGGGTAAAGCCAAAACCAAGCTCAGCATCAATAATAACAGCAATGATGTTACCCTGAATATCAGGATAGCAAAAGATAAAAGGATCTGGGTTTCTATTACCGCGGTATTAGGTATTGAAGCTGCCCGCGCGGTGATAACACCCGATAGTATCATGATCCTTAACCGCCTGCAAAGCGTTTATATTAAAAAGCCGTTCAGCTATATATATACTTATGCCAGCAAACAGGTTAATTATAAAACGCTTGAATCATTGCTGATTGGCAACGCGGTGCCCGAACTGTTGAACGAACAGTCGACCTTTGATCATGCCGATGGTAATACAACCCTGAGCGGGGTCTTGAATGATCTGGTTTACAAGCTGATACTTGGCCCGGATAATAAGGTTACCCAAACTAATTTGGATAACCAAAGCCAGGCACAATCATTACAGGTTACCAATAATACCTTTATCCAGGCAACAAACCGGGTACTGCCATCACAAATAGATATAGCATCAGTAGTAAAAGATAAAAAAATACAAGTTAATTTGCATTATACTAAGGCCGATTTTGAAGTAGAGCAAAACTATCCGTTCAGTATTCCTGATGGATACGAGCCTGGCAAATAATTAATATTTATTTAATGAAGTTTTTAAAAGCAGTTTTCTTTTTACTATTGGTATTAACGGCCGTTACGGTACGTGCTCAAAGCAGTGATGAACTGAAACGTCGCAAGGCGCAGCTAAATAAAGAGCTTGAACAATTAAATGAAGATTACAATGAAACTTTAAACAACAAGAAGGCTTCATTAAAGCAATTAAGCATACTTAAGGCACAGATAAACCTAAGGCAGGAAAAAATAGAGAACATTAATTCTGAAGTAAGACTTTTGGATAACCAGATCTCTGAGAGCAATAATAACGTACGTAGCTTACAGTCGCAGTTAGACCAGCTTAAAAAGGAGTACGCGGCTATGATCCTGTTTGCTTACCGCAATCAGAGCGCGTATAATAAAATGATGTTCCTTTTTGCGTCGAAAGACTTTAACCAGGCCTATAAGCGTTTAAAATATTTACAACAGTTTGGCACCTACCGCGAGCGGCAGGCTGCCTATATACAAGGTACACAAAAGGAGTTGCATGTTAAGATCACTGAACTTGACCGCACAAAGGATGAAAAAAATGATCTTTTGAAAGATCAACAAAAGGAAAAAGCAACACTGGGTAACGAGCGTAATAACCAGGTTAAGGTGGTAAGCGATTTGTCACAGCATGAGGGGATATTGAAGAAGCAACAAAAGGACCTTCAGGCCAAGATCGTTAAAACAACCCGTGCTATTAACGATGCTATCCGCAGGGAAATTGAGGAAGCCAGGCGCAGGGCAGAAGAAGAGGAAAGACGAAGGGCAGAAGAAGCTGCAAGGCTTGCGGCGGCACGTGCAAAAGCCGAGAATAAACCGGCCCCAGCCGCACCGGCTCCTGCTAAACCGGTTGCAACACGCAGTAATTCAAGCGTATTGAATGCTACGCCTGAAGCTGCCAAGCTGTCGAATGACTTTTTGGGTAACCGCGGCGGTTTGCCATGGCCGGTATCTAACGGAATAATTACCCAGGGCTTTGGTACTTATACCACGCCGGAGGGTATCAGGAGCGAAAGTACAGGTGTTGATATCCGTACTAACCAGGGTAGTACTGTAAGGGCTGTATTTGATGGTACGGTTGTAAAAGTGGGAGATGTGAGCGGTACTTATTTAGTAATTATACTGCATGGCGAGTATTTTACGGCCTACAGTAATTTACGGTCGGTAACGGTTGCACGTGGTCAAAAAGTAACTACCAAACAGGCCATCGGCACGGTAGCTACCGACCCATCAACCGGGGAAACTGAGGCGCATTTTGAAATTTATAAGGGAACAACACCGGTTAACCCTAAGATATGGCTGGCGCCTAACTAATTAGTTATGAACTATAAGAAATTTTAATTGTATATATTTGTATCCTTAAACAGAATGCTATGTTAAGTTCAGTTTTGTTATTTTTAAATATTGGTACAGGCGAGATGGTACTGATACTTTTTGCAGCATTAATGCTATTTGGTGGCGAAAAGCTGCCGGGTTTGGCAAAAAGCCTGGGTAAAGGCATCCGTGAATTTAAAGACGCCTCGGAAGATGTTAAACGTGAGATCAACAACCAGATCAATAATTACGAAGACAGGAAGCCGGAGCCTAAAAAGGAGGAAACGCCGCTTTTAGATGAGAAAGCTTCAGAGGCCCCTGTAGCTGTAACCGAGCATGAAAAGCCGGTTGTTGAAAATATTGTTCCAAATACAATCGCTATAAGTGATTATCACGTAAATACCCCAACCGAACCGGAAAACCACAGTCATATCAATTTAGATAAGACCATCACCGGTAGTCATTTGGCTACTGAAAAAGAAGAAGAATACAAATCATAATATAATATTAATCATACATAAAAACTTAAAATCATGGCGGGATTAGGCGCACCAGAAATTATTCTGATCATCATTGCGATACTTTTATTATTCGGCGGCAAAAAAATCCCTGAACTAATGAGAGGCTTAGGAAAAGGCGTTAAGGAATTTAAAGACGCGCAAAACGGCGAAAACACATCTTCTTCTTCAACAACATCTGAAGAAAAAAAAGCTTAATACCCTAACAGGGATTAGGTTTTGATGCCGCTTTTATCAGTTATATGAACTTATCTGTTGATTTATTTCTTATTTCAACAGATAAGTTTTTTATTTTAGCCCCATGGCTAATATTTATTCCTCTTTAACCGAGATAAAGAGCGGGTTGCAACGTGCAGAAATTACTGTTGAAGGTCTTGTAGAAGGCTATTTGCTTGAGATTGAAAAAAATGCTCATTTAAACGCTTTTAACGAGGTGTTTGCAGATGAAGCGTTAGTTGCTGCAAAAAACGTTGATAACAAAATAAAAAATGGCACTGCCGGCAAATTGGCCGGTATGGTTATAGGTATTAAAGATAATATCTGCTACAAAGGGCACAAGGTTAGTGCCTCATCAAAGATCTTAACCGGTTTCACTTCTATTTTTTCGTCAACCGTAGTTGAACGCTTGCTGGCCGAAGACGCGGTGATCATTGGCCGTTGTAACTGCGATGAATTTGCTATGGGCGCTACTAATGAGTCATCATATTTTGGCCCGGTAAAAAACCATGCCGATGAAACCAAGGTAGCGGGTGGTTCTTCTGGTGGTTCGGCTGTTGCCGTGCAGGCCGGGATGTGCCATGCTGCACTGGGTACTGATACCGGTGGTTCGGTAAGGCAACCTGCTTCGTTTTGCGGTGTTGTAGGCCTAAAGCCAACTTACGGAACAATTTCAAGGCATGGCATTATTGCTTATGCTTCATCGTTTGATCAGGTAGGGCCAATTACCAAATCTGTTGAAGATGCTGCATTATTGCTCGAAGTGCTTGCAGGGCCCGATGGGTTCGACAGCACATTATCACAAACTCCGCCGCCTGCATCGTACACAAATCTTCAAAAGCCGGGCAAAAAGAAAATTGCCTACTTGCAGGAAGCCATATCAAGCCCGGGTGTTGATACCGAAGTAAAAGATAACCTTGTACAATATATAGATAAGCTGCGTGCCGAAGGCCACACGGTTACCCCAATAGCTTTTGAACTGCTGGAGTATCTTGTGCCAACATATTACATCCTTGCTATGGCCGAAGCGTCATCAAACCTTGCCCGTTTTGATGGTGTACACTATGGCTATCGCAGTCCGCTGGCTACCGATCTGCAGTCAACCTATAAACGTTCCCGTTCTGAAGGGTTTGGCAAAGAAGTGAAGCGCCGCATCATGACCGGCACCTTTGTGTTGAGCGCCGGCTACTATGATGCCTATTATGCAAAAGCACAAAAAGTACGCAGGCTGATCCAGGAAAAAACTAACGAAATACTGGAAGAGTATGATTTTATACTGGTGCCATCGGCTCCTGAACCGGCCTTTGATATAGGTAAAGAAGAGAAAGATCCGGTGGTAATGTATCTTTCTGACATATTTACCGTACAAGCCTCACTAACCGGTGTTCCGGCTATATCAATACCTACAGGCAATAACAGCAACGGTTTGCCGTTAGGTTTACAGTTATTAACAAAGCACTTTGGCGAACAGCAACTGTTAGATTTTGCCAAATATTTTCTCGATCTGTAATAAAAATGATATTTTAGTAATTATGCTGATGCTTTGGGCATTATAAATTAATCAAATCCCGTAATAAATGAAGAGATTATTTACGCTGACCATTTGCCTCCTATCACTCCAAATTTTACACGCCGAAACAACAGTAACTTCGGCAAAATCATTTAAGCAAATAAACCGGGTAACAAAGTTTAACCCTGATGCCGTTAATGCCGACACTACTATTTTGCCGGTACTTAACCAGCCATTGCCATTAACGTCATACGGTGGTTTGTACAAACGCCGGTTAGATTCTATCCGCAAAGATATTCAGCTTGATTATAATGAGTACGTTCAGTCTTATATAGACCTGTATATGCATAACCGTGAGGAAATGGGGCAGGTTGCTGGCTTAACCAAATATTACTTTCCCATTTACGAGAAAGCTTTCCGTGAAGCCGGGATCCCTGAAGAAATAAAATTCCTATCCATTGTTGAATCAAAGCTTGACCCAAACGCGGTATCAAGGGTAGGGGCAACGGGGCTTTGGCAGTTTATGGGTACGACCGCAAAGACATATGGCCTAAATATGGACAACTATGTTGACGACCGCCGTGATCCTATCCAGTCGAGCTATGCCGCGGCTGCCTATTTAAAAGATGCCTACCAGGAATTTGGCGACTGGCTGCTGGCCATTGCTTCATACAATTGCGGTAAAAGCAATGTGGAGCGTGCTGTTGAAAAAGCCGGCGGTGTAACTGATTTTTGGAGTATTCGCCAATATCTCCCTGTGGAAACTCGTGGATATGTTCCGGCTTTTATTGCCATGAACTACGTAATGCACTATTTTAATAAACATAACATCGTAGCGCAGGCCTGTAACTTCTCTACCCGTACCGATACCGTGATGGTAAAAAGAATAGTGCCATTGAGCAGCGTTGCCCAGGCGCTTGATGTTAGCGTAAGAGAGATCACCATTCTTAATCCATCGTACCGGATGGCTGTAGTTAACGGCAGCCCTAAAGCACCGCGCAGGTTGATCATTCCGCAAACTGCGAAAGATAATTATGCGGCATTGTATAATGTATTAAACGGTGTTGATGCTCCGGTGCCTGCCACAGCTAAGCCAGCTGCTTATGCAGCCGCGCAATACGCTTCGGTAAAATCTGAACGTCA
>NZ_DASVOB010000533.1:0-5262 GCF_036383575.1 Mucilaginibacter sp. | reverse complement strand
TGGCAACTACCGTAGGTGCAGTAGCTATGGGTGCTACCTTTGTTGAACGCCACTTTACACTTGACCGTGCCATGTGGGGATCTGACCATGCAGCATCTGTTGAGCCACAGGGATTGCAGCGTTTGGTGCGCGATATCAGGGACGTAGAAACCGCAGCCGGCGATGGTGAGAAACGAGTTTACGAATCTGAACTGGCACCGATGAAACGCCTTAGGGTTAACATCAGCGACGAATACAAAGAAAAACCAACAGCTAAACAATAATAAATGTCTCGACAGGATCTAACTACCTTAATTACATCCATTATCCTTTTTTGCTGGATAGCATTCATCATAGCCTGGGAAAGGATTTCACCTTACAGAAAGGGTTTGAAGTTTTTCAGGGAAGGCTTTTGGATTGATTTGGTGTGGTATACACTGATACAAAGCTACTTTTTGAAGATCATTATTTTCGATTATATCATTACGCCGTTAAAAGCGCATTTTGATCTATCGCATTTTCAATTTGTAAGTAGCTGGCCGGTGGTACTGCAGGTGTTGTTCTTCCTGTTTACACATGACCTTTATATTTATTTGTTTCATCGCTTTCAGCACTCCAATAAATTTTTCTGGCGCATTCATGAGGCGCACCACTCGGGCAAGGAAGTTGACTTTTTGGCCGGTTCTCGTTCACACATCATGGAGATCGTCATTAATCAAACTATTGAGTTTGCACCTATCATATTGTTAGGTGCAGACCCAATAGTTATACCTATTAAAGCCATGTTAGATGCCATGTTCGGCATGTTTATACACGGCAATATCAAGGTAAACATGGGCAAGCTTAAGTACATTATTAACTCGCCCCAATTGCATTTATGGCACCATGCCAATTACCAGGAGGTTTTTCACGCCAACTTCGCGACGAAATTTTCATTTTGGGATTATCTGTTCGGCACCGCTTATGACCCTGGTCACACGCCAGGCAACAAACCTGAAAACTGGGGACTTTACTATGATTATCCCAAAGATTACTTTTTACAGCATGCCTTCAGCGTAAAACGCTTCGACGAAAAAAAACTGCTCAAATACCGGTGGTTTAGCTGGTACTATAACCTGCGACCGCGATTTATGGATTGGCTGCAAAAAGTTATTCCGGCTAAAATAAACAGCACACCTAAATTGGAGATTGAGCAACAACCTGTTACCTTAGTAACCGAACAAGAAAACGTACTACAACAAAACTAACATATTGGCCTGGTTATATCTTTTCATTGCCGCCGCGTTTGAAGCGGCCTGGACCTTCTCATTGAAGTTCATGAAATTCAGCGATTTGAAAGCGCTCCGCATCAATTCTGTTTTAAGCCTGCAACATGGCTTACCGGTTTGGCTACCCTTTGTAGGATATATTGTTTTTGGCATTGGCAATATCTATTTCTTTTCCTTAGCTATAAAACTGGTACCTACCGCGGTAGCTTATGCGGTATGGACAGCTGTAACCCTTATCCTGATCAAATTAGTCGAGGTTTCATTTTTGAACCAGCGCCTCTCTTACGTAGAGATATTTTTCATGCTCCTGATCATGACCGGGGTTTTAGGTTTAAAGTTTTATGGCCCGGAAGTGAAATAAATGGCTGTCATCTGCCTAAAGCCTCCTTTCTTAGTTTAGCCTTCAAACCATCAAACCGTACCCAGTAAAGGTGACAATCCTTTTCACTGGTACCTTTGGTATAAATGAGGTATTTCCCGTCGGGAGTAATATATTCTCCCCACCGGTGAGCATCACCGTCATTGATCAGCGGGCCAAGGTTTTGCGGTGTTGTCCAGCTATGATCGGGCTTGCGGAAAGTGATCCCGAGCTCACACTCGTAATCTGGCTTCTCCTTATAACTGATGATCATGTATGATTCATCAGGCGCAACGTAAAAATCGCCATCGAAGCCGGGTGTGTTAATAACCGGACCCAGGCTTTTAACAACCGTATCTGTTTTGGCGATGGTAAGCGTACAAAAATCGTAAGTGCTGTAGTCTTTTACATTTCCTGCATTGGCGTTGCTTGCAACGTAAAAAGTTCCGCTGTTGGTTGGCATAAACTCATACAAGCCATAATTTTTTGCCAGAAAAACAACCGGGCTTGTCCAGCCTGTATTATTACGATGCGATACAAATACATAGGAATGTTTACCATCGCCCCTCCCCGCAAAGTACATGCTCATGCCATCAATAGAAAAAGTTGGCGAAAAGTAGTCGTAATTAAGTACAAAAGGGCCACGCCATTTATTACCGTCATATTTTAAATAACGTAGCCTGTTGTCTTTTGTGGTAAACCAATGCATGGCATTGGCATAATAAAACTCCTTACCATCGGCAGAGAAAGCCGACCTGCCCATAGCTATACCGCTATCGGGCACCAGCATTTGCTGCGCGAAAATCCGCGGCGTATCATTGGGTGGGCGTTGGCCCAAATAAGCGTTTTTACTATTGAAAAATTTATTTTGAGCCAACAAGCCGCTGCAAAAGCAACAGGCCAGAAACAGAGAAAGTACAAAGCTTTTCATAACGCAGTGGTTAAGTTTATTTTATTGGTGATTTTATTATCTGTAGGTCTGCAAAACAAAATTAGCAGAGGCAGTTACATTCCACGGTTCAAACTCGTTCAAGTTTAATTCAATTAAAATCAAACAGGTTGCTACACCCCATATTTCTCCAGATTGAGGCATTACATTAGTATAAATCAAATAAAAGCACTTATGAAAAAGATCATTTTATTAACCATCACTGCCGCCCTGTTAGGCACTGGTGCAATTGCAAAAGCAACCAATGGCTTAGAAGTGCCTGCGGCGGTAAAACAAGGCCTCGCCAAAAAATATCCCAATGCAAAAAAAGTTACGTGGGAAAAAGAGAAAGGAAATTACGAAGCCAATTGGGGCGGTAAATCGGGCGAAGATACTTCGGTAACATTTACCCCAACGGGTGAATTTGTTGAAGAAGTTGACGCAATGCCGATCAACCAACTGCCTGCCGCTGTTTTTGAATATATTAAAACCAATTACAAAGGCGCAAAAGTTAAGGAAGCCGGACGCGTAACCAATGCGGCGGGCAAAAAGATGTTTGAGGCCGAAATAAAAGGGAAAGACCTGATATTTGACGAGAATGGTAAATTTTTGAAAGTGGATTAAAACGGCCGTCACAATCCTGTTAATCTTAAAATAATACTATCTTTTGTAACAATTCAAATTTAATTTGTACGTTTAAGACAATTGAAAAGCATATTCCGGGCTCACGCCCGGAATATGAATAAAACTGAACCCTTTTTGTATTTTTAATCTACCACAATTTGCTATCCTCTTTTGAGATTTATTCCCGAACGTCAAGCTCAACAAGACTGTTATTTTCCAATTTTTTAACACCGTTGCTTATTTTTATGTTGTTTCCGCTGTGCGGCACAGCACAGCAACCAGACAGCCTTAAAAAATCATCAACACAGGTAATAACAAGCGTTAAAGGACAAGTGGTAGATGATGCCTCCGGGCAACCGCTTCCCGGCATTAATGTTAAACTTACCGGCGGCAAGTACGGAACCATTGCAGATCCGGACGGAAAATTTGAATTAAATGCTCCGGGAGCATTCACACATGTTTCCTTCTCTTACATTGGCTATCAAACCATTATCAAGGTAATTAAACCGGGGCAGGTCAACGTTCTCCATATAAGACTTCATGGCAGTCAAACCCAACTAAAAGAAGTTACTGTGGTTTCGGGTAAAAAGCAACGTTATCGCAACAAGGGCAATCCGGCAGTTGAGCTTATTCAGCAGGTCATCGACCATAAAAAACAAAACCGGATGGAAAGTGCTGATTACCTGCAATACGATCAGTATGAACGGATCAATCTGTCATTTATCGACGTTCCCTCCAAATTGATGAACAGTCGCTATTTTAAAATGTACCAGTTTATGCTGGATACGATAAAAAATAACGGACAAAACCAGGTGCTGCTCCCCGCCTATTTCAGCGAAAAGCAATACCAAAATTATTACCGCAAAAATCCCTCTAAATCTATCCGGATCCTGAAGGCACAAAAAGAAGCCAACGTACTTAAATTTATTGACACTGCCGGTTTGGATGTTTACATGAACCGTCTTTACGGTAATGACATCGATATTTACGAAAACAACGTTTTCATTATAACCAACCAGTTTCTTAGTCCCATTGCCGACCACTCTCCTAATTACTACAAATTCTTTATAACAGACACCATACAATCTGGGAAAGAGAAACTGATTGAACTAAGCTTTACACCACGTGCAAAAGGTGATCTGCTTTTTGAAGGTAAATTATTAGTGAGCATGACCGGCAACTATGCCGTACGATCGTGCGAGCTGGATGTAAACAAGCAGATCAACATTAATTTTATGCGAACGCTTAAGATCACGCTTGATTTTGAGCAGAACCCCAATGGCAAATATTTTTTAAGTAAAAGCGATGTCAAAGCCGACTTTGGTATTTTAAAAAACAAAGGGCTGGGTATGATGGGCGAACGAACGGTGTTTTTATCGAACTACGTTGCGGATAAACCTCTTAGCGCTACTTTTTACGATGGTAAAGAATTACAGATAGCCGCCGATGCCAACAAACCTGATACCGCGTACTGGGCACAGCAACGGCCTGATACCCTGTCAGACCACCAATCGAAGATCTATCCGCGCATTTCCAGGTTAGAAAAAATGCCGCAATTTAAAAGGGCAACCTGGGTTGCAGCTACCTTCACCGGCGGTTATGCCAAGGCGGGACCTGTAATGATTGGCCCCATTGGTACAATTTACTCGCGCGATAGCCAGGAAGGATCTCGTTTTCAACTCGGCGGGCGTACCAACCCCGAATTAAGCAAATCAATATATTTTGAAGGCTTTGGCGCTTACGGGGTACGCGATAAAGCATTTAAGTACAATATCGCAACTTTCTACTCATTCAATAAAACTCCTTTTTACCGCTACCCTAACGACTATCTGAAGGCAAGTTATCTGAACGATGTCGACGTACCTGGAAGGGATCTTTCAACCATTAATCAGCAGGCTGCCCTTTCGTCGTTTTCAACAGGAAAAACAGTATACTGGCTCTACAGCAAGGTTGCTAAAATTGAATATGTAAAGGATTTTGAAAACCATTTCTCTTTTGATCTCGCATTCAGGAACTGGAACCAGCGTCCCGCCGCGTCACTGGTATTTCAATACAACAACGAGGCTAATACCTTGCTGCATGACCTGACCACCAGCGAACTGAAC
>NZ_DASVOB010000532.1:0-9015 GCF_036383575.1 Mucilaginibacter sp. | reverse complement strand
TACATCGGCAATATCAACCATATGGTCTTTATCGGTAACCAGCATACCCGACAGGTCACTGCCTTCAGGTGTTTTAACACCTACATAGCCTTGATATACGTTATAAGGCATGCTCACCTGGTTTATACTGAAGTTACCGCCGGGTTCAAATACTTTAACCAGGAAGTTAGCGCGAAGTTGGCCCGGTGCCTGTTTCTCTACGTTTACGTTGGCGTCCACATCCGCCGTACCGGTTTCACTCAGCTTGCCGTCAAAAACAGTTTGTACCTGGGTATTAAAGGCCAGGGTAGGATCGTCAAAAACATAATCCTTGTATTTTTTGAAGCTCGTGTTTTGTGCCGACAGGTAAGCATCAACTTTTGCTTTAAGGTTTTGTGCTGCGCCGCCAAACAACCATTGCGCACTCAGTTTACCGTTAGCATTGTTGCCTTTGGTCAACTCTGCCGCTCCGCCGAATGAAAGGCTAAGCTTAAGCCTGTTAGGCATGATGGTTTCAACTTTGATCTTTTTCTCAAAAATGGCACCGCCTACTTTAACCTTGGCTGTCCAGTTGCCGGTAGGGGACGAGGTTTCGGTTGAGGTGTGAAAACTGTAAAATCCATCTAAACTTTTAGTTTGGGTTATGCGCCTGTATAGCTTATCGCTTGGATCATACAGTTCAAACTCAACCGGGTGATCAGCCGGGAGGGTTTTTAGTTTATCTTCCAGGATAAATGAAGTATAGATAGAATCTCCCGGACGCCAAACGCCGCGCTCGCCATAAATAAATCCTTTGAGGCCGTTTTGTACTTCTTCTCCGCCAACATTAAACCTCGACAGAGGCAAGGAACTACCGTCATCAAGTTTTAAATAACCACGCTGTACGCCTTTTTTAGCTACCAGCAGGTATGGTTTACGTTTCAGGTCGAACTTAGCCAGTCCGTCACCATCAGTAGTAGTTTTATAAATTACCTGTTTCTGATAGTCGAGCAGTTCAAGGTCAACATTATTCATAGGCTCTGCAGTCAGAATATCAGTAACCGCTATCAGCATACTGTTATTATTGCCGCGTTTGGCTATGAGACCGATGTTTGAAGCTATGATGTTGCGTGTAGCCCAGCGCTGCTTGTTGTAATATGATTCTGAGCAGGCATCGTCACGTTCCTGCCAGTTGTAGCCTTCGGGGTAATAATTGTCATAGCGTTTCCAGAAGTCGTCGTCCTCGTCGCTTACTTTTGATGTATTGTCGCTGTATTCGCCGCCGTAGTAGCCACCTTCTTCGTCATCATCGCCATTATCTTTTTGAACTTTACCGCTGTATATTTTGCAGTTGAACAACGAATACGAACGCCTGAAACCGATCACCACACGATAGATAGCACCAGGTTCGGTACGGATCATCTGGTCAAGGTCGAGCATAAAGCGGTTTTTCTTATGTAGATTAAGACCTTTGTCGGTATCTAAACGGATAGTTTTTTGAACGATAGGCTTGCCAACCTGTCTTAATTCGGCGCTACCGTCAAAACCGTTGCTCTGGAAATATTGTGGTACATTGTTTTCGTAGATCTTGATAATAGTAACATCTACCGCATTAAGGTTGACCGCCTCAAAAGGCATCATAATGCGGCCTGAATCGGGGAGGATCACGCCCTTTCCGGGGATGGTTACTGCAGGCAGACGGTTCTCAAAAAACAAATTGGCAGTATATCCTTTGGTGATCCTTTTTAGGAGTGTGTTTTTAATGCCTTCATTTACGGATACGGTGTAATCTCCCTGTAAGCGATCTGGCGCATAAACTTTTACCAGGCTGCCATCAATGCTGTAGGCAGGGTCAGATATATTATTGATAGTGATGAGCCCGTTGAGTTCCTGTCCAACCAAAATATTATCCGAGAATTGTACTTCCACATATTGGTCATTATCCTGTACGGCACGAATGTTCAGTACCTTAAAGTCGCCAATTGCAGGCACCTCAAAATTTTGGCTGCCTTTTTTATCTACACCTATGCTGCTGCCGTCCCAATTAATAACAAGCGGATTGGCTTTTCCGGCCACACGGGTTAAGCCGGTTATAGTAAAATGGTGGTTTTTATGAGCCGCATCATGCTCCCAGTTTATTTTAACAGGCGAATCATAATTAGGTACGATAAGTTTATCAACAGCAGATGGATCTTCAGCATCGGCGGTTTGTACATCGCCGGTCAATTTCATTTCGGTGTTCGAGGTGCTGTTGGCGGTTTGCATTCCGATAAATGACACCGTAAAATCAGGCTGGATCACCTGGAAACTAAATTTGAAATGCTCAAAATGGTTTGACACTTCAATAAGTTTTCCCAATTTAAAATCGGCAGTATAGTTTTTACCCGGATCAAGCTTTTCATCTGGCCTGAACTCTATGGTACGCGCATCTGTCCAGATAGCCTTTCCTTTTATAGACGGCGAAAAGTTGAAAAGGTCTTCGGTTATTTCTTCATTTTGCTGATGGGTTACTTGTACATCGCTGGCCAGCCGAATACGGATCGGGCTTTGTTTCGAAACAACACCGGTAGTGTACGACTCGATGTACTTGCTAAAGGCAGGGTCAACAACTGTTTTTTTGTGGCCACTGGCAACCAGGTATACGATGAGTAAAACAAGGGCGATAGTGGTGACAACAGTGATTAAGGTTCGGCGTTTGCGGAATTGGCTGTATCCGTTTTCCATGAAATAGGTTTATTTATTATCAGGTAAATTATGAAATTTATGACAATAAATAATTTAAAGCGAAAATTATTTTATCATAACCCCGGGCTTGTTTAAAACCGGGATCTTGATAAAATTCATCTCCACAATACTTTCAGGAAGGAAAATAAACTTCTTGTCGAAAATGTCTTTTCCGATGTAATAGCTTAACCAATACTCATTATTAAGGCCAAAGGTTTGCTCATCAATTGGCTCGATAAGCTTATATGCCTTACTGTCAACAACAGGGATCATATGTCTCAGCACAGAGGTCTTTACCTGTTCGCCATCCTTTTCACCATAACCTTTGGAGGTAATGAGCACGTTTTCGATGGGCTCATTTTTGAGGTTGATGAGATATACATACCATACCTTACTTTCCACGCTCTCACTTTCCAATGCTACTGCAATGGCAATATCCTTTACATTATTTTCGGGCAGGTCTTTTTTCATTCTTTTAGTTGATTGGGTTGATTGAGTTGATTAGTTGAGTGGTTCTGAGCACGCGAGTCCAACCGTTCACCTAATCAACTCAATCAACCATTCACTTCACTACTTTTTCTTCGGCGCCGCTTTTTTCTTGGCCGGTGCTTTCGTTGCAGCGGGCTTGGCAGCGGCAGCGGCTTTGCCAAAGCGTCCTTTTTTAGCATCCTTCGGTGTTGCATCGGCAAGTGCCTTGCATTCTTCGTAGGTGAGGGTCAAAGGATCCTTATCTTTAGGGATCTTAACGTTCAGCTTGCCAAACTCAATATATGGGCCCCAACGGCCGTTCAACACTTTCACGTCAGGATCTTCATCAAAAGATTTGATCAGCTTCTCTGCATCTTTTTTACGCTTCAGGTTAATGAGCTCAATGGCTTGTTCCTCGGTAACATCATGCGGGTCTATCTCTTTAGGTAAAGAAACAAAGGCGCTGTTATGGCTGATATAAGGCCCAAAACGGCCGATAGCCACTTTCATTACCTTACCTTCGTACTCGCCTACAACTTTAGGCAGCTTGAATAACTCAAGTGCTTCCTCAAGGCTAATGGTTTCGATGCTTTGGCCACTGCGAAGGCTGGCGTAAAGCGGTTTCTCTTCATTCTCTTCAGTGGCACTTTCTCCAACTTGTACAAATGGGCCAAAACGGCCGATACGTACTGAAACTTTCTTTCCGCTTTCAGGGTGGATCCCTAATTCGCGTTCGCCTGTAGCTTTATCAGCCTTTTCAATTGTGCTCTCTACTTCTTTATGGAAAGGGTTGTAAAAATCGTGTAGCATAGCTGTCCACTCTTTCAGGCCCTGCGCTATCTCGTCAAATTGCTTTTCAACGCTTGCTGTAAAATTAAAATCGACGATGTCCTTGAAATACTGCACCAGAAAGTCATTTACCACCGCGCCGATATCAGTCGGGAATAACTTTCCGCGTTCGGCACCGGTGTTCTCCGTTTTTTCTTCTTTAGTAATGCTGCCGGCTTTCAGTGTTAATACCCTGAAATTACGCTGTTTACCTTCGCGCTCTTCCTTAACCACATAACCACGGTTTTGAATGGTGGAGATAGTAGGGGCATAGGTTGACGGGCGACCGATACCCAGTTCTTCCAGCTTTTTCACTAAGCTTGCCTCCGTGTAACGGGCTGCAGGACGTGAAAAACGTTCTGTTGCAGACATTTCCTGCAAAGCTAAACGCTGACCCTTAGTTAATGGTGGCAGCATGGCATTTTCGCCATCCTGTTGTGTATCATCCTCATCATCCTGCGATTCAAGATAAACTTTCAGGAAACCATCAAACTTCATTACTTCGCCGTTAGCTACCAGGTCTTCACTACGGGTTGAAATACTGATCTTTGCGGTAGTTTTCTCAAACTGAGCTTCGCTCATTTGTGAGGCAATGGCACGTTTCCAGATCAGCTCGTATAAACGTTTTTCTGCCGATTCTCCATCGATAGAATGATTGTTGAAATAAGTTGGCCTGATCGCCTCGTGTGCTTCCTGTGCACTGGCATTTTTGGTTTTATATCTTCTTTGCTGATGGTATTTTTCGCCGTAGGCAGATACGATCTCGCTTGCTGCCGAATTTAAAGCCAGTTCAGAGAGGTTTACCGAATCGGTACGCATATAGGTAATGTAACCTGATTCGTAAAGCCTTTGTGCAACCTGCATTGTACGTGCCACAGAATAACCAAGCTTACGACTGGCTTCCTGTTGTAAGGTTGAAGTAGTGAACGGCGCGGCAGGTGAACGTTTTGCTGGCCGGGTATCTAACGATTTTACATCGAAGTTGGCAGCGATACAATCCTGTAAAAACTTTTCAGCATCTTCCTGTTTTGCAAAGCGCTCAGGTAGTTCGGCCTTGAAAGCTTCTTTGCCCTTACCAAATATGGCTACGATTTTAAATGCTGCTTCTGATTTAAATTTATTGATCTCACGCTCACGGTCTACAATAAGCCTTACTGCAACTGATTGTACGCGACCGGCAGAAAGTGATGGTTTTACCTTTTTCCACAGAACAGGGGAGAGCTCAAAACCCACCAACCTGTCCAAAACACGGCGTGCCTGCTGCGCGTTAACTAGGTTATAGTCAATTTTACGTGGTGTATCTATTGCTTTTAAAATGGCCGGCTTGGTGATCTCATGGAAAACAATCCGCTTGGTACTTGCGTCTTTCAGGTCCAATGTTTCAAACAAGTGCCAGGAAATGGCCTCACCCTCGCGGTCCTCGTCCGATGCAAGCCAAACCATTTCGGCTTCCTTAGCTAACTTCTTTAATTCGCTAACTACCTGCTTTTTATCGGCAGGTACTTCATATTTTTGTTTAAAGTTATTAGCTATGTCAATTGCATCTTCCGACTTAACCAGATCACGGATATGCCCATAGCTGGACTTTACTGTAAAGTCCTTACCAAGGTAACCCTCAATGGTCTTAGCTTTTGCAGGTGATTCAACTATCAGTAAGTTTTTGGCCATTTAATCAGTTTTAGTTTTTTGCAAATAAAACATAAAGTAATTGAAACACCAATTAGTTTTTTCTAAAGATGTTGTAAAATTGGAAAGTTGTAATATTGAAATGTTACAAAGTTGATTGTTGCGGTAAGCTAAAAATGAAAAAGTCGCAACAAAAAGTTGGGATGTTTTAAGGCAGAAATGTTGCAAAGTTAAAATTGGCTTGTAATTAAAATATCACAGCCTTGCTAAGAATAGGAACCTTTTAACTTTACAACATTCCCAAAAAAAGCTTACATCAGGAAGCCGCCGCCAAGCAGATCATCTCCTTCATAAAATACAGCCGATTGGCCTGGCGCTATGCCCGATACATTATGATGAAAATCAACCTTCATGTGCTCGCCCATTTGCAGAATAGTACTTTGGGTGCCGGCATCTTTATAGCGTATTTTTGTAATAGCTTCAAGCGGCTCAGTTATACTTTCATATTTAATGAGGTTGAGGTTTTTAACCCAGGCTTGTTTACGCTCAAGTTCATCGGCGGTGCCCAAAACAACCGTGTTGGTGGTAGGATCGATATGGGCAACGAACATAGGGTGACCTAATGCTACGCCCAACCCTTTACGCTGGCCGATGGTATAGAAAGGATAGCCCTGGTGCTTGCCTACTATGGTGCCGTTAGTCAATACGAAATTGCCCGGGCCAATACGTTCATCAAGATCTTCAACTTTATGACGTAGAAACGAGCGGTAGTCGTTGTCAGGAACAAAACAGATCTCGTAGCTTTCGCTTTTGCCGGCAAGTTCTATCTGGCCCATGTCAAGAGCCATTTGCCTGATCTCAGGTTTTGAGAATCTGCCCACTGGGAATTGGGTACGCGCAAGATTTTTTTGCGTTACACCCCATAACACGTATGACTGATCTTTGTTAGTATCCTTGCCTTTTGATATCACGTAACGGCCGTTATCCTGTAAACGGATATTGGCATAGTGTCCGGTCGCAATAAATTCGCAATCGAGTTTATCGGCACGTTTTAATAAAGCCTCCCATTTAATATGGGTATTGCATAAAACGCATGGGTTAGGGGTACGGCCAGCCAGATATTCATCAACAAAGTTATCGATCACAAAATCACCAAACTCATTACGAATATCTAATATATAATGAGGGAAGCCATAACCAACAGCTAAGGCGCGGGCATCATTGATGCTATCCAAGCTGCAGCAGCCGGTTTCTTTTGAACTGCCGCCCGATGAGGCGTAGTCCCAGGTTTTCATGGTTAAACCAATAACTTCATAGCCCTGTTCATGCAGCATCACTGCCGCTACCGAACTATCAACCCCGCCACTCATTGCCACTAATATCCTGCCATGCTTACTCATAATGCTGCAAAGATACCTATTTGATTTTTATGTTAACATATGCTTGGTCAGTATAGGGTAAAATGTGTTAAGATAGTGTTTGTTTTGTTGTTAATCAATAGTTAATTTACATTGTTATCCAGTGTTTTGTGTGAATTATATTAAGTAATTATGATAGCCATACGCGATGCCAACTTGCAATAAATATCGTTTATAAAATCTCCTTTGCGCTGTTATTAGTTTCATTGTGTCTTTAATATGAGTTAAATGTATCAGTAGTTATATCCTTAACATCATATTAATATTGAATAATAAGTGAAAGAAATTGATCTACTTAGTGTAAAAAGAAGTGTTGTAAAAAATGAATTAAACAGGCGCTCAAATAATAGATTTGGCTATAAAAAATGCCTTTGTAACAGGTGTAGGGGATACACTAATTTCAATGTTAAAAGGTATTTGTTGCTAAAATTTTAAATAATAAATGTAGAGCTGACTATTATAAAAACAAGCAACATTATTTATTAAAAATAATGTAAAAATGATACTGCCTATTGTAACAGACCTATTACATTATAAATTTGCTATATCCTAATTAATAAAAGAATGTTAACTCAATTGACTTTAGAACAAAAATTACAGGGCGTGATTTTAGTGATTATTTGCTTTATTGCTGCAGCCAACTACTTAATAAAGTAACGCTTAACAATTTAGAATAACACTTTTAAGGTGCTTACTACACGTAGTAAGCACCTTTTTTATGCAATAGTGTTTGCAGGATAATTTATGGATTACGGGTTTGCCCGTCGCCTTTAACCAGCCATTTATAACTGGTAAGCTCTTCTAAACCCATGGGGCCACGGGCATGGAGTTTTTGAGTACTGATGCCAATTTCGGCCCCGAGTCCAAACTGGGCACCATCAGTGAATGCGGTTGATACGTTAGCATAAACAGCAGCTGCATCCACATCATTTAAAAATTGAGCAATATTTTCGGCGTCCTCAGAGATAATGGCTTCGCTATGTTTGGAGCTGTTTACAGCAATATATGCCAAAGCCTCATTAAACGAACCTACCGTTTTGACAGCCATCTTCATCGAAAGAAATTCGGTGCCAAAGTGTTCCGGGCTTGCCTCATGCAAAAGACTTGCAGGGTAGTCTCCTTTTAGTGCTTCAAAAGCCTGTTCATCAGCAAAAATCTCTACTTCTTTATCTTTCAGGATATATACCAGGCGGGGGAGGTCATTTAAACGTGCTGAATGGATGATCAAACAATCTAAAGCATTACAGACGCTTACCCGGCGGGTTTTGGCATTTGCAATGATCTCTGCGCCTTTCTCCAGGTCTCCTGATTCATCAAAATAAGTATGTACAATGCCCGCACCGGTTTCAATAACCGGAACTTTACTGTTATCCCGTACAAAATCAATCAACGATTGGCTTCCCCTTGGGATGAGCACATCAATATAACCAATGGCGTTCAGTAAGGCTGTTGTGGCCTCACGTTCGGCAGGGAGCAAGGTTGCTACGTTAACGTCAACACCATGTTTTGCCAATACCTGATGGATAACCGAAATGATGGCCCGGTTGGAGAAATCGGCATCGCTTCCGCCTTTTAATACACTGATATTTCCTGTTTTAAAGCAAAGTGCAAAAACATCAAAAGTAACATTGGGCCTGGCCTCATATATAACACCAACAACGCCAAGGGGGACACGTATTTTTGATATCGATAAACCATTAGGCAGTTCAGTAGCCGAAAGTTGCTTACCAAGCGGGCTATCTAATTTGGCGACGCTTAACATATCGCCTGCAATGCCTTTGATCCTGTCGGCAGTGAGTTTAAGGCGATCGTATTTTGGATCAGCCGGGTCCATGCGGTCAAGATCTTTCTGGTTTTCGGCCAGGATATATTCGGTTTGAGCTATAGCCTCGGCAGCAACATCCTCCAAAATTCCGTTGATTACGGAAGGGGTGAGGGGGGCTTTGCGGCTTGCTTCACCTGCTTTATCAAAATAGCTGTTATAATTCATGGT
>NZ_DASVOB010000531.1:0-6868 GCF_036383575.1 Mucilaginibacter sp. | reverse complement strand
TAACCCCTGGAATGCAATCTTCTCCCGTGCTTTTTTAAGCCAAGTAATTAATGGTTTATTTTGGGGGAAGGCCTCGATCAGCGCCTGATCGGTTGTATAAATATCCTCGGGGTCGCCGGATAGCGCTACCCATCTGAATGGTCCCTTACCTTCACAAAACAGCGGACGGATATAGGCCGGGGTAAAACCCGGGAAGTTAAATGCGTCGGCCTCGCCGCCCTGCCGGGCAAATTCGCGCAGATTGTTGCCATAGTCAAAGGTAATAGCCCCTTTGCTTTGCAGTTCCAGCATTAAGTTTACATGCCTCGCCATACTTTTTAGCGAACGCCGTTTGTACTCCACAGCATCATCTTTCCTCAAAACCGCAGCTTCATTTAATGAAAGGTCATTGGGAATATACCCATTCAAAGGATCATGTGCCGAAGTTTGATCGGTAAGCACATCAGGGATAATATTATCCTTCAACAGTTTTTCAAGAAGGTCACCTGCATCGCTTACCAAACCTACCGAAAGCATTTCCTTTTTGGCGATGGCTTCTTTGATCCATTTGATGGCTTCATCATACGAACCTGTCATCCGGTCGATATATTTCGTGTCAACCCGTTTTTGAATCCGGGATGCATCCACATCGGCACCTAAAAATACAGCGCCAGCCATGGTTGCCGCTAATGGCTGAGCGCCACCCATACCGCCCAAACCTGCGCTTACAATGAGTTTGCCTGCCAACTCACCATTGAAATGTTGGTTACCACATTCCACAAAGGTTTCGTAGGTGCCTTGCAAAATGCCCTGTGTACCTATGTAAATCCAACTGCCGGCCGTCATCTGTCCGTACATCATCAGGCCTTTTTCGCGCAGCTCGTTAAAATGCTCCCAGTTAGCCCATGCGGGCACCAGGTTACTATTGGCTATTAAAACCCTTGATGCCTCGGGGTGGCTACGGATGATCCCAACCGGTTTGCCCGACTGGATCAGCAGCGAATGATACTCATCCAGTTCCAGCAACAGCTCAATAATTTTACGGAGCGCTTCCGGGTTGCGGGCTGCTTGCCCAATACCGCCGTAAACTACCAGCTCATCGGGGTTTTCGGCTACCTGGCCGTCAAGGTTGTTAAGCAACATCCGGAGCGGGGCTTCAGTTTGCCAGCTTTTGGCATGAAGCTGCATGCCACGCGGTGCTTTATACACCGGGTGGTTGGCGTAGGTGTTAATAAATTCCGAACTCGTCATGACTTAAATCTATTTGGTGAGCAATAGCTGCTTCGCCCGCGGTTTGCAGCAGGGAGCCATCTGTAATCAGTTTGTGAAGGCTGTTAATATCATCGGCAAAAACACGGTCATCCTGTATAAAAGCTACATGCTGTCTTACCAGTTCATGGCAGGCTTCAATAACCGGCGTCGATCTTAACGGTCTGCGGAAATCCATAGCCTGGGCGGCATAAAGCAACTCTATAGCCTGGATATATTCGATATTATCTATCACCTGGTGCAGCTTGCGCCCGCTGATGGAGCCCATAGATACATGGTCTTCCTGTCCTAAGGAGGTAGGCACGCTATCGGCACTGGCGGGAAAGCACAGTGTCTTATTTTCGGTAACGAGGGCTGCGGTGGTATACTGCGGGATCATTAAGCCCGAGTTAAGCCCGGCATCATGTGTAAGCAGCTTGGGCAAACCATAACGGCCTTCGCTCATCAGGTAGCAACGCCTGTCGGCAATATTGCCTATCTCAGCAGCAGCAGTAGTTGCATAATCAAGCGGTAAAGCCAGGGGTTGACCGTGGAAATTGCCGCCGCTGATGGTATCATCGGCATTAAAAATAACCGGGTTATCCGTAACGGAATTGAGCTCAATTTCAGTAAGTTCTTTCAGGTGCAGCCACGCGTTGCGGGATGCGCCGTGTACCTGCGGCATGCAACGTAAGGAGTATGGGTCCTGTACCCTGTCGCAATTAACATGCGACGAATTGATTTCGGAGCCATCCAGCAAAGTGAACAAGCGGTGGGCAACCATACGCGTACCTTTAAACGGGCGAATGTTATGCAGCCGCTCATCAAAGGGCCGGATAGAACCCATCAGCCCTTCTAATGACATAGCACCGATCAGGTCGGCACGGTTCAGGGCGTCATCCAGCCTTTGCACAGCTTTTATAGCAAATGAAAGGATGAATTGCGTACCATTGATAAGGGCAAGGCCCTCTTTAGGGCCAAGCGATAAGGGCTGCAAGCCATGTTTATTTAATAACTTCGAAGCGGGTTGTCGCTCCCCATTCTCAAACACTTCTCCCAAACCAATCAATGGTAAAAACAGATGTGATAGGGGTGCCAGATCGCCTGAAGCGCCTACTGATCCTTTTTCGGGCACAACCGGGATAATGTCGTTGTCGATATGCCAGATGATCCGCTCAAGCGTACTAAGCGCTATGCCCGAATAGCCTTGTGCCAAAGCCTGCACTTTGGTGATCATCATAAGCTTCGCTATTTCCTGCGGGATGGGTTTCCCGACACCTACGCTATGACTTTTGAGGATATTGCTTTGCAGCAAACTGGTATCCTCTTCCGAGATCCGCGTATCACACAGCGGGCCAAAACCGGTATTAATTCCATAAACCGGATGGTGACTGTGTACAATCTTTTCTACCTCACGCCATGAGGATTGGATCATGTCTGCGGCTTCTTTGTTGATGATCCCTTTAGTTTTACCCGCTGCTATATCAAGGCAAATACCTATGGTAAGATGGTCGGTGCCGTAATTAAATGTATTAGTCATTGCCGGCTGGTTTTAAATTGGTATTCAGTTTTTCAACGATATTATCGGCCAGTTTAGTTTGCCTGAAAACGCTTTCAAGCGCACTTATTACCGGCAGTAATTGCTGTGCAGTTTTATCTTCAGCCACAAGCTCGGCCATCGACAGGTTGATGGCATCCCAAACAGGCATTACCTGCTTTAATAATTCACGGCCATCGGCAGCAAGCGTAACCAATTGCCGTCTGCCATCATCTGTACAGGTATCGGTACTTACAAGGCCTCGTTTTTTAAGGTTGGTAATGAGCTGACTGGCGGCAGGATGCGAAACCTCTATCTGCTCACTTAATTCTTTGATAGATAAAGCATCGTTTTTCGACAGTAAATAAAATACGGGAAACCAGCTGGCATCAAAATCGATACCCGCGGTTTGGTAAGCACGGTTAATTTCGGCCAGAAAGGCTTCGCTCAGCCGCCTTAAACGACTGCCTAAAACCAGATGCCCCAGGCTTTGATATAAATTCATTATGCAATTTATATAAGTACTTATATAATTGCAAATTTTTCTTCTACTCTTTAAACATGATGATTGAATGTAGAAACGCATAATTGCGTCTCCCGTATGCAAGTTAAGTAGTTAAACCTATTACAAAGCGGCTTGTCCTGCGGCGAGACGCAATTATGCGTCTCTACATAAAAACATCTAAAACAAAAAAACTCCCGGCGGTTTGCCGGGAGCTTTCATTTATTACTTAGTGATCAGGTTGTATAACTCATCGAGCTTAGGGGTAAGCACGATCTCTATTCGCCTGTTCTTTGCGCGGGCCTCATCGGTAGCGTTAGCATCTATAGGCTGAAACTCGCTCTTACCTGTTGCAGTAAGCCTATGCGGGTCAACACCTTCTGTTTCGGTCAGGTAGCGGGTTACCGAGGTAGCGCGCAATACGCTCAAATCCCAGTTATCCTTGATCTGACCAAGGTTTTTCACTTTCTTGTCATCCGTATGACCTTCTACCGCCATATTGATATCGGGTTCCTTGTTAACCACCACTGCCAGTTGCTTTAACGCAGCTTTACCCTTTTCATCAATAATAATACTGCCCGAAGGGAACAATAACTTATCAGCTAATGACACATAAACCTTGCCATTTCTGATATCCACCGTTAAACCGCTTTGCTGAAAGCCCAATAATGCTTTCTGTAATTTATCTTTCAGGGCATTGGTGGCCTCGTCACGTTTCTTCAAAATGTCTTCAACTTCCTTTAAACGGGCTTCGCGTTTTTTCAGGTCAGCGGCCAATTTTGCGGTCTGGGCGGCTAATTCGTTAGCTTTTGATGATGTTGCATCCAGGTTACTGTTCAGCACATTGTTGTTATTGCGCAGATCGGCAAGCTGGCGGTGAAGGCGAGCAGTATCTGCCTGCAACTGTGCAAGCTGTCCTTCTAAATTTGTTGTACGGGTGGCTAATGAGTCGCGTTCGGCTACAAGGGTTTTGTATGCTTTTGGCGACATTACCTTGCATGAGTACATTGTTAAACATACAGCAGCGGCTAAAAAGGCATATCTAATTTTCATGATGTATTGAGGGTTAAATATCGTATTACGCCAGGGCGTTCTTCAAAAATACATTAAGCGGATGGATCCTGCTGCACATATCTATCACCGTCTTTTCCGATCCGGGTTGGGTTAATTCTTTATCTGTAAGTTTATGCCAGCCCACAAAACTTTTTAGTTTTATCAGGTCGAGGTTTTCGTTATCCGGTTCATAGCCTTTTGGCAATGACTTAAGCTGTTCCTGTTTCCTAAAATCGCCAAATAGTTTAATAAACTCCTCATCATCTATGATCTTTTTCAGATCGGCTGCATTATAATCAATTTCCTGCCGAATAGCTTTCAGATGAGGTGCTTCTGGCATCCAGTATCCGCCGCCAATAAATGAATTGCCGGGCTGGATGTGCAAGTAATATTCAACGCCGCCGCCTTTTAAGCCGGAAGTTGGAAAACTTACCCCAAAGTTATTTTTATAAGGTGCTTTATTTTTACTGAAACGAATATCCCGGTAAATGCGCATCACGCATTTTTTGGCATCAAGGTTCTCGTCCATGCCTGCCTCAATTTTACGTACGCCCTCAAGCACCTTCGTTATAAAATCAATTACATTTTCACGGGCCTTATCGTAACGCTCTTTATTTACAGCAAACCATTCGCGGTTATTATTTTCGGCGAGATCTTTTAAAAAATCAATACTTTCCTGGTATATCATCGGTATCTAAATAGCTTTGGTAGTGTATTTTGGGTGATAACCAATACAACAAAAACACACGCGAATATCTGAAATTTACAGGAGCAAGGAAAAAACACCCTAAAATTATAGTACCAAGATATAACCACGGCGAATCCTGATTGTGGCTAACCAGGTAGGTAAGCCATGCTATCCCAAGGGCCTCACCAACATTTAGGGCATAACTCACATACATTGCCGCGTAAAAGTAACCAGGCTCTATCTCGAAAAAAAGATCACAATGAGGGCAGTTAAGATTTATTTTATTGGAGAAACTGTAAGGACTTCCCTTAAACATATCGCCCCGCCTGCAGCGCGGACATTTACATTTAAGCATAGCCCATGACTTTGGTGTTTGGGACACGATAAGTATCTTATGATGTTATGAAAACGGCCAAGCCGGGTAGCGGTTCTGCTTCTTAATTCAGATTAAGCTTTTCGCCGCGCATATCAAGCTTAACATCTTTACGACGGTATTTTTTATACCAGATATAGCCACCTAATGCAACAGCAAAATAAGGAGCGCCCAATAAAAACAGGATGCCGTTATTTAAACCTCTTGTTTTTGAGCTGCCACTTTGCGCATTGGTTTCAACCGTTGCAGCACATTGTGCACACTGCGCTTTTACAGGCTCACGGGCAATCAGCATCAGGCCAAGGGCCATTACAAAAAGAATAACTTTAAAACCTTGTTTCATAAGTACAAATTTAATCAATTAAAAATGATAAAACGGACGGATCATTAAGTAAACAACCACACCGCTCGCCGTAACATACAACCAGATAGGGAACGCCCAGCGTACCAGTTTACGGTGCTTTTCAACCTGCATTTGTAATCCGCGGTGAAAACTCAATAATATTAACGGTAACACGGCTGCAGCAAGTATAATATGAGGCGTTAAAATCGTCAAATATATTGTCCGTAAAGACCCTGCCGAAGCCCGTTCTGCTGCCGACAATTGTCCGTCGCCATTGATATCACCGTAAACAATTTCGTTACGCATCAGGTAATGAAATAATACATACGACGCCAGGAAAAGCGCTGAAAGGCAAAACGTAATAATGTTAAGCCTTTTGTGTAGCATTATATTGCCTTGTTTAATTTGATACAACGATAGAAGTAACAATACAGTACAGGTGCCGTTCAGCACCGCGTTAAGCATTGGCAGATACGGGGTAAAAGCCGGGGCAACTGCCGGTCCCGGAATAAGGTGTCTGTTTAAAAGAATAACAAGTGCAATTACAACTATGGTAACAACCGCTACAAAGCGGATTATAAATTTATCGCTCATGGCTAATTAATATAGGGCCTTATCAACTTTACGAAGCTCTTCGGCTATCAACACTTTTATCTCGTCGTTAAGACGGTTCACCTCTGGCGTTACTGCAGCCTTGTAGTATCCCCTGATGCGATGTTCCTGGTCGACAAGTACAAAATCGTCGCTGTAAACAAAGTCGCCGCCTGCCTGTGCTGCGTTAACATAAAGGCCGTTGCGGGCAAAGCTGTAAACGGATGAGGTATCGCCGCTGCACATCAGCCAGCGATTTGATTCGGGCTTGAAGGTTTGCAGGTATTTATTGAGTACCTCCGGGGTATCGTGTTCGGGATCTACGGTGATGGTCAAAAAGTAAACCATCTTGTTTTTATAATAAGTACCCACCAGCCAACTCATGTTTTTGTTGATGGTTTGGCAAACGGTAGGGCAGTTTTTATAAAAGAAGTTAATTACGAAGATCTTTCCCTTCAGGGTAGCTAATGTAACCGGCTTGCCTTCCTGATCGGTCAGTTTAAAATCGGGAATGGTATGGTAAATGGTATCAGGGATATACTTACCATGAAACT
>NZ_DASVOB010000530.1:0-15000 GCF_036383575.1 Mucilaginibacter sp. | reverse complement strand
AACATGCTATCGGGACATTACCAGGGCAGGCTGCTGAGTTTTTTGAGTAAAATGGTGCAGCCTAAACGCATCCTGGAGATAGGTACCTACACGGGCTACTCGGCTATTTGCCTGGCCGAAGGTTTGGCCGAAGATGGCATCCTCCATACCATTGAAGTTAATCGCGAAATGGAGGAGATCATCACTTCACACCTTAAACTAACAAATGTTGAAAATAAAATAAAGCTGCATTTTGGGCCGGCAGAGGCTATTATTGCTGATTTACAGGAAGATATTTTCGATTTGGTGTTTATAGATGCGGATAAAAAGAATAATTATACTTACTTTGAATTAGTTTTTGACAAAGTCAGATCCGGAGGATTAATAATAATTGACAATGTTTTGTGGAAAGGAAAGGTGTATGGCCCCGAAAAAGATGCCGATACACAAGGAATTCGCAAACTAAATGACCAGATAGCTGTTGATAGCAGGATAGAAAAATTGATCCTGCCGGTACGCGACGGGCTGCTGGTTATCAGAAAAAAATAAATTATGAAGAAAATCTTACTGATTACAACACTGTTGATCTCAACATTAGCTGCTTCAGCACAGAAAAATACCTCATTATCCTACATTGATAAATTCAAAGATGATGCCATTCGCATCATGCACGAAACCGGGATCCCGGCAAGCATCGTTTTAGGTGTGGCCATGCACGAATCTGGTTGCGGCAACAGCACAATAGCACAAAACCTTAATAATCAATTTGGAGTAAAAGGTTACAACACCGTAGTTTATACCAAACACAACAAAAAAGTTCGCACTTCATATAAACGTTACGATTCGGTTTTTGACTCATTCCAGGATTTTGCCCGCATCATGACCGAGCGCAAACAGTTCAGTCACCTGGCCGACGCGCTTACCCATTATGATTATAAAGGATGGGCAAAAGGCATTCAACGTGCCGGTTATGCAGGTAGCCGCAAATGGGCCGCGCAGGTATTAGGTATTATTAATAAATATGACCTTAACGAGCTTGATGAAAATCCGGCAACCCAAACTCAATTAGCCGACGCGACAACTAAACAATAATATTTACGTTTATAAATCTTAATTTGGCCCCTATTTATATGCCACTCAATAAGATTTAAGCATAATGCGAAAAATTATATACCTGTTTATTGCTGTCGCCTGCTTTAGTTCGTGCTCTGCCCGTAAAAAAACGTCGACCGTATCAAACCGCGATGCCCGGCGGAATAACAATAGCATCCAAAAAGCAAATAAGGATGCTGTTGCCAATTACAAATCATACACTTCGTTAGAATATATTGAACGCTTTAAGGCCATAGCCATACAGGAAATGAACCAGTATGGCATCCCGGCCAGTATTACCCTTGGTCAGGGTTTGTTTGAATCAGGCGCGGGCAGCAGTGATCTGGCTAAATACGCCAATAACCACTTCGGCATAAAATGCACCAGCGACTGGACGGGTAAAAGCTATTATAAAGATGATGACAACGTGAACGATTGCTTTCGTGTTTATGATAACCCGGAAGATTCTTTCCGTGACCACTCCAACTTTTTAAAACGTAAAAATTACGCCAAGCTTTTTGAGCTGGATAAGGATGATTATAAAGGCTGGGCTTTCGGCTTAAAAAGAGCCGGATATGCAACTAATCCCAATTATCCGCAATTGCTGATCAATATCATCGAAAAGTACAACCTTGCCCAATATGACCGTCCTGAAGGTGAAATAGCTAAAATTAAACGGGAAGACCGCGTATTGGCCCAGATCAATAATAACATCAATAAACCCGCGCAAGATACCCTTTCCAAAACCCCGCCCGACGATAAGATCTACACCGTTAAACAGGGGGATACACTATACAACATATCTAAACGTTTTGGAATAACTGTCGACGACCTGAAAGCGTTAAACAGTATGAGCGACAATGGCATTAAAATTGGCCAGAAGCTTGTCGTCGTGAAGTGAGGAATAGATTCAAGACTACAAGAGTCAAGAATCAAGACAGGAAGAAAGTTTTTCTAAATATATCTTGATTCTTGACTCCTGATATCTTGGTTCTGTCCTCGAAAAGTTAATTGTTGTTAAATTGTATGATCACCCGCTGTGTAACACGTATTTTTGCCTCCTCAATGAAGTTGTGGATGTTTTTGATATGTTTTGCACTGCCCGCAGTAAAGGTTTTTGCCCAGCAAAAAACGGTTGACGGGGTTGTGTTCGATAAAGACAGCAAAGACCGCATAGCCAAAGTAAACGTACAAAATATCACTTCCGGCAAATCCATTTACAATACTTTTAAGGGGGAGTTCAAGATAGAAGCCCAACCCGGGGATGTGCTTGTTTTTACCAAGTTCGATCATCATCCTGATACGTTGAAAGTGCAAAATGGGGAATCACTTGCCGTTTATATGAAACGCTCGGCAATACAGCTTAAAGAGGTTATTGTACACGATACCCTGCTTAACCCGCTAAAGCGCCTGGCCGCAACTAAAAATGATTATACCAAGATCTTCGGGCCGCTCAATAACCGCGATTTGTTGAGCTTTGGGCCAGGAGGAGCTGGTTTAAGTATCGATGCGCTTTATAACTTATTTAGCCGCAGCGGCCGCAATGCCGCCCATCTGCGCGAAACCATTGAAAAAGATTACCAGCAAAACGTTATCGACTATCGCTTTAACCGAACATATGTTGGCGCTATAACCAATTTAAAAGATCAGCAGCTTACCGATTTCATGATCCGGTACCGGCCCGGCTATTATTTGGTGAAAACCGCCAGCGACTATGAATTTATAGCCTCCATTAAAACCAACCTCAATCGTTTTTTAAAGTATAAAAAACGGCCATATTCCCTTACACCCCTTATTACACCCGAAGACAGCAAGAGAGATCTTGGTCGTGACAGTATATCTAAATCTTAATAAAAGGTTCATTTTAATATCCTAAAATTCCAATATTTTTGGCCAAAACTTGTCAGCCTGATTAAACCCTGGGGCAACATTTTTGTTTATTGTAGGTAAAAAAGGAGATTTTTGCTTTAATTTGTTTACTATGTTAAAAACAAAACCGGGATTACTAATACTCGCATTATCAGTCACGTGTGTTTTTTCAGCGAAAGCACAAACCGATACCCTGAAAAAAGATACTGTTAAAATAGACACAGCAGTACTCAATAAATACCGGATCAATTCCCGCAAAAATGCCATCCCCACCCGGGTTCGTCCCATACAGATCCAGCGCGAAATGGTACCTGTTACCATGCTCGACTATAAAGTAAACTACTGGAAAAAAGCCGTCACCTTTGGGTTAAACTTTAGCCAATCGGCATTCAGCAGCAATTATGCCGCGGGTGGTGTAAGTGCAGTGGCATTAGGCTCCAATTTTATTTATCATACTGAATATAACAAGGCCCCATTCAGTTATGTATCGGAGCTTAACCTTACTTATGGTGTGTCAAAAAACAAGGGCCAGGGCAAGCGTAAAACGCAAGACCGTATCTATTTTGATAACAAAGTAGCGTCTCAATTGTCAAAAAGCTGGTATTTCTTCGGTGCGCTAACCTTCGAGTCGCAGTTTGATAAAGGGTATAATTATATCGATAACGGGAACGGAACATTTACCCAGGATTATATTTCTAACTTCATGTCGCCGGGCTATTTAACCGAATCTGTCGGTTTTGAGTACAAGCCAAAACCCTGGTTCGATCTGCGTTTAGGTACCGGTACCGCCAGGCAAACTTTTGTTTTGGATACTATCATACATCGAAAGCAACAGGATAATTATGGTGTGCCTGTAGGCCATACTGTGAAAAACGATCTCGCATTCCAGATTGTGGCGCTGTTTGATAAAGATATTGCCAAAAACATTCACCTTAATACGCGTTACGCATTGTTTATCCCCTATGCACAATCGCCTAAGTTTATTACACACCGTGTCGATTTGGTATTATCGGCAAAGGTTAACAGGCTCATCAGTGCAACAGTTAACGGCACTTTGCTTTACGATAAACACACCGCCGCCGCAGCCCAGGGCTATGAAGGTATTGGGTTGGGGATGCTGTACCGGTTTCCGTAACTTATTTGTAAAATACTAATACTTTCATTTTCCGTTCGGCCTTATCCAGTATAAGGCCGAGCTTGTTTACAGATTGTATTACCCCTTCCTGTGTACGCAGATCGACCGTGGTTTTAATATCATATTTTTCTTTCAGCCCGGTTTCGTCCACAACCGGCAGATCAAGGTCATTACTTAAGTAATACTTCGCAAAATTTGAAAGCGAAACAGCAGTGCCGTCATATCCTTCCCCGCTGAAACTGACTGTTGATTTGTTTTGCGCCGATACAGGAAAGGCCAATTTTTGGCTGGGGTTTACTTTGAGAACGTAAACCGGGATTAATTTTTCGGTTACCCGGGCCTTTATGGGAAGGGAAGTGATCAGCTTTTTTTGCATGATGCTGTTAAGGCTATCCTTATCTTCGGGTTTAACCAACAGATCAAAACAATAAAGGGAGTTTTTATCATCGAAATCGCATGTTTCTTTTTCATTGATCTCGTAAACGATCTGTTTAGATGAGGTAATGTCAAAAGCATCTTTATATAAAACGTCGGCACAAACATTAACGTAACTTATTCTTCTGCCCTCGTATGGCGCATTAAGATAACGCCTGCCCATGCTTTGTTGTCCTTTCATATAACCGCGAAGCGTAAAGCTTTCGGAAATAGTACTATCTACACCAAAAACGTCTTTGTTGTTGTTTACAGGAACCTCTTTTACTTCGGCAGAGGAAATAATTGCTTTACCGGCTAAAAGGTAATTGATAAGCCGCTGATTTACGGAATCGGTTTTAACAAGTGCTACCAACCGGTGTTTGCTGTTGATGATAGCACTTTGGCCAACATACGAAAACCCTAATGCTTTGTATAAAAAGAAAGAGGTGTCGCTGGCCAGCCATAGGGCCGAAGGCTTTTTTATTAAATATTTTTTTAGCCGTTCAACCGGTTCGTTGGAAATGGCAATCACCTGGATTTTTCCTTCGTTTGCTTTTTGCAGTTTAGCCAAAGCATCCATTTCGGGGATGCAGGGGCTGCACCAGGTGCCCCAAAAATTTAAAATGTAAAATGGTGTCCTGGTGGGGCTTTTGAGGTTTATCTGGGCTACCGGGGCGTTGATCACCGGGCTTATTACAATAGCCGGGATAGCATCGCCGGTTTTTAAAGTTTGCTGGGCCGATGCCGAAAAGCAACAGGCTGATAAAATAACAACAAATAATTTTTTCATGTTGGGTACAGGTTTTATACCTGTAAAAGTGGTGTGTATGAAAATAAAACCGTGTTATCAGGCAGGTTAACTAACGTTATATTATGTTAATGGCCGGGTATATTTAATGCCGATGTTTTACATTTGATTATGCCGAAGAGTACCCGCTTTGTTATTGTAGTGTGCGCCATTGCCATAGCGATGGTTTTACTGCTGCAATTTTACTGGGTGAAAAACTACTATGCCGTAAACCAGGCCACTTTTGAAAAAGAGGTGAACATGGCTTTTGAGGATGCGTTGAAAAAAGAGTTTAGTCTTCGTTGCGATACTATACAGCAATTAATTGCCAAACGGTTGATGGATACAACAGAGTTTAGGATTACAAGCCTGTTTGATACAATACAAGGGAAACACATTTTTACCATCGCAAATGCTCATAAGCCGGGGCAAAAATTTTCATCGTCGGCATTAAGCTTCCGCGGCGTTAATAAGGCATTAATGCCAGGGGATACTGCCTTTAAATGGACAATTGCCAGGCGTTTTGCTTACACCTTGCGCACCGAGGACCTGCAAAATCACGTGGTTTACTATCGTACCCAGAACCTCGGCGGCTTCATGGTTGATAACGTTAATAAATATGATTTTGACACCACACGGCTAAGGCCTGTGCTTATACATTATCTGAAGGACAGAAATATCGACATCCCCTTTCACTTTTATTTGCGCGAAGCCGACAGCACAATGAACCGGAGCCATTTTAGTGAAAAACTGCTTTCTCATTATCCTATCGTTACAAAAGCATATCCCACCTACAAGCAATCAGGGAAAGAACAATATGTAAGGGCAATGTTCAGTAATCCGTTTTCTTACATTGTTGGGCGCATGGGGCTTATGTTTGCCGGTTCGCTGTTGCTTATTGCATTGGTGGCTTTTAGTCTTATATACTTATTGCATACCTTATTTAGAGAAAAGAGGTTATCAGCCATCAAAAACGATTTCATCAGTAATATTACCCATGAATTTAAAACGCCGATTGCCACCGCTTCGGCTGCAATTGAAGCATTGACCGGTTTCGGGGTGCTTGATGATCCTGAAAAAGCCCGGCGCTATCTCTCTCATTCAAAAAGCGAACTCGAAAAACTTGCCGGCCTGGTTGATAAGGTATTGAGCATTTCAATGTACGAAAGCCTGGATTTTAATATAAAACCCGAACCTATTGATATCGACGCTAAAATAAACGAACTGTTAACCTGTACGGTTGCGTTATCCGGAAAAGAGATTAATTGGGACTATATAAACAACACAGGGATAAACACTATAATGGCCGACGATCTGTATTTTGAACATGCGGTTAATAATATAGTTGATAACGCGCTTAAGTATTCGGGCGGCAAAGTTCAATTACAAGTAAGTGTTGACATAAAAAGTGACTTTTTAATTCTAATGATAAAGGATAACGGAATAGGAATAGCCGCTGCCGACCTGCCAATGGTATTTGAAAAGTTTTACCGGGTACCATCCGGAAACTTGCACAAGGTAAAGGGGCATGGCCTTGGGTTAAACTATGTAAAAAGCATAGTGGAGCGGCACAAGGGTTGGTGCAAAATAGAAAGCGAACCAGGTAAGGGGACGATATTTAGTTTGGCATGGCCGTTATAAGCAGCGTTAAAGTTTTACTGGTTGAAGACGAACCTGTGCTGGCCGAAATTGTGCAGGAAAGCCTGCAATCGCGTGGTTTTGAAGTGGTTCATGCCGATACTGTTGCCGGCGCAAAAGTGGTTTATTACAACAATAAACCTGATATTATTGTGCTTGATGTAATGCTTCCAGATGGAAGCGGGTTTGATTTTGCCCGGCAGATCAGGAATGTTGATACAGATTTATCCATCATTTTTTTAACCTCCAGGTCACTTCCGCAAGATGTGGTTGAGGGTTTTGAGAGCGGTGGGAACGATTATTTAAAAAAGCCATTTAGTTTGGAGGAACTCATTGTCCGGATCAGGGTTTTGCTGAGTAAAAACCGGCTGGTGATAAATAAAGCTGCAGGTGTAACTGAAATGGGCCGGTACCGGTTTTATTATCCGCAGGGGGAGCTTAATTTTGAAGGCGGCAGCCGTGCGCTTACCACTCGTGAAAGCGAGATCCTTAACCTGTTGATCATGAATAAAAACCAGCTGCTTAATCGTGATGAGCTATTGTTAAGCCTTTGGCAAAACAACGATTATTTTAGTGGCAGGAGCCTTGATGTATTTATTACCAAATTGCGGCGCTACTTAAAAGACGACCCATCGGTAAGCATCCTTAACATCCGTGGCCGTGGCTACAAGTTAATCTACTAAGTAATTGAGTTAATATAGTTCAAAATCATACCTTTGCATTCTTATAAAAAAGATTAAAGTTTTTTAATATAATGTTTGAAAATCTTTCGGATAAACTCGACAGGGCGTTCAAGGTCCTGAAGGGTCAGGGAACTATTACAGAAATAAACGTGGCCGAAACCATGAAGGAGATCCGCAAGGCCCTTCTTGATGCCGACGTTAACTATAAAACAGCCAAAGCATTTACCGATGATGTGAGGCAAAAGGCGCTTGGTAATAATGTATTAACATCCATTTCGCCAGGTCAGTTGCTTACCAAGCTCATGAATGATGAGCTTACGGAGTTAATGGGCGGTACCACTGCCGATCTGACTTTTCCGGCCACACCTACCATCATCCTCATTGCTGGTTTGAACGGTGCGGGTAAAACAACCTTTACCGGTAAGCTTGCCAACTACTTAAAAACACAACGTAACAAAAAGCCTTTACTGGTTGCTGACGATATTTACCGCCCTGCGGCTATTGACCAGCTGGAGGTGTTAGGCCAGCAGATAGGCATCCCTGTTTATGCCAATCGCGACTCAAAAGACCCGGTTGCTATTGCCCGCGAAGGTATAGCCCAGGCTAAGCAAAACGGAAATAACGTAGTGATCATTGATACTGCGGGCCGTTTAGCTATTGACGAGGCCATGATGGTGGAGATTGAGCAGGTAAAAGATGCCGTAAAACCACACGAGATCCTGTTTGTGGTCGACTCGATGACCGGTCAGGATGCCGTGAATACCGCCAAAGTGTTTAATGACCGCCTTGACTTTACCGGTGTAGTATTGACCAAACTGGATGGTGATACCCGCGGTGGTGCGGCGTTATCTATTAAATCGGTTGTTAACAAGCCTATCAAATTTATTGGTACCGGCGAAAAGATGGAAGCGCTTGACGTTTTCCACCCTGATCGTATGGCATCAAGGATCCTGGGCATGGGCGACGTGGTATCATTGGTTGAGCGTGCGCAGCAGCAGTTCGACGAGAAAGAAGCCGCCGAGTTACAGAAGAAGATCCGCAAAAACAAGTTCGACTTTAACGACTTTTACAGCCAGATCCAGCAGATCAAGAAAATGGGTAACATGAAGGATCTGATGGGCATGATTCCGGGCGTAGGCAAAATGATGAAGGATGTTGAGGTTGATGATAACGCGTTTAAAGCTATCGAGGCCATCATTCAGTCGATGACCCCATTTGAAAAGGAAAACCCTGAAACAATTAATCAAAGCCGCCGCAGCCGTATAGCCAAAGGTTCGGGTACCGATTTGCAGGAAGTTAACCGCCTCATGAAGCAGTTTGATGATATGAAAAAGGTGATGAAGCAAATGAGCAACCCTGCCGCCATGGCCAACATGATGCGCCGGATGCCGAAGATGTAAAAACTTATTAAGCGCTCAATTGCGCATTATAAAAAGCGCTCTGGTCATAGATCAGGGTGCTTTTTTATTTTTAGCTCTTATCCCGTCATTATTTGTTGGTACTTTTAAGGAATATAAACTTTAACCTTATGCTAAAAAAGCAGCTCTCTGCAACCAGTGTGGTAATTATATGTTTTGTAGTACCTATTTTGGGTTTTTTGTCTGAAATATACAATGTAGGTTATAATTACTTTATTGCTTCAATATCAAGTTTGATCAGTTCATTAAACCTTAGCTGGCTAACCCTAAGGTACAGTGGCATTTCAAACATCAACGTCTTCAACTGGATATTTTATTTTCTGCTTTTATTGGGTGCCATATTGCTGGTTACCTCAAAAGGCAGGGAAACGAGGTTGCCAAGGTTGGGGTTTGCGCTGATTATGTTTCATAAAGCGCTCTTTTTGCTTTATGCTATTAGCGGGTTATTTACCGGTGCCTGGATGCTTAGATATGATAAATCGATCCTGTTTTATCTGCTGTATATGTTGGCAAGGATGGCCTGGATCTGGCTGTCCTGGAATATGCTTGCCCATTTCAACAAAAAGAAAGAACCGGAGATCCAGGAATACCGGTATGGCGAACAGGTAGAAACGAGCTACGTTTTCGCTTCGAAAGGGCAGCGTTTAATGAACCTGCTTCTCGACGGGATCATAGGAATATTACTTTTTTCGCTACTGATCGAGTCGGTCATTTACAGCGATCTTCATAACAACATATTAATGAAACTTCAGGGCATTGTTGGTGAAAAGCTTGCCCTTGTAATTGTTATTGCCGTTTGCCGCCTGTTGTATTACGTACCCTTTGAATTGTTTATGGGCGCCACACCGGCAAAATATCTGACCGAAACATATGTTATTTCCGGTGATGGAAACAAGCCTGACTTTTGGACTATTTTAAAGCGGACACTGTCGCGTTTTATTCCTTTTGAAAGCCTCTCATTTTTATTGATGCCCAGCGGTTGGCATGATCGTATTTCGGATACTGTGGTTATCAAAGAAAAACGTACCGGAGTTAACGGGGCTAATTATTTTCTGATTATTCCGGCTGGCCTTTTGCTCTGGGCTGGTGGTTATTGGGGATCTCAGGAATATAATGCCTATAAATACCGTAAAGGTAATGAAGCCGAAAAGCAGCGGGTAAAAGATGATATGTTGAATAAGCTTGAAAATATCAACACTCAGGATTTTTTTGAATTGAGGAGCCTTGGCTCCTATTACTACGGCGATCCGGAAGCACTGCTGAAAGTGGAAAAGGTTTCGGGTAATGATGTAACTTTTTCAGTTATACCATTACCCGAAGGAAAGAAAAACACGCCGCCTGAGATAGAAAGGATATACGAAATGTTTAAAGATAAGGATATCTACAAAAAGGTGTCGTTTAGCAAGCGTGCATTACGTGACGCTGTATGTCCCCCTCACGATGAGGGTTTTGACGCAAGCAAGGCACTATCTGTAAACGACAGGCCTTACTCTATAGGCAGTATAGACAGGTATTATCAGGCTAATATTAAACTTAGTGACAGAGGCGGCTGGGGCGATCACTATATCAATATAGGTTTAAAGAGTGTTGGCTGGCCGGTTGATGTTACCAACATCACTGCAGAAGAAGGCGATATCAAGTTCAGCACTATGCCTCCAATACACTTATCGGGAAGGGGATATGATAGCTTTGGCTCCCTTTTTGAAATAACCGGTAAAATAGATGGAGGAAACGATTTCAAAATAAATTTAACCGTACGTGATACTTTAGGCCGCGAACAGGTTTACCAGGTAAGCGGCAATTGTAAGGAAACTCAACGGATACTAACAAGATTAAAATAAAGCAGAAAATATTTGTTTAAGCGTTTAATATGTAATGCTGCTTTCCTTTCTGGCGCGCGTTTTTGTTAGCTTTGTTGTGTTTATTACAAACTGAAGGAAGCATATGCGCAGGATATTTTTAGTTCTTTTATCATTACCCACTTTTTTTGCCATACCGGCATTTGCCCAGGTTCCCGGTGCGCCGATTGATGTTAAACATTATACGTTTGATATTAAATTGAATGATGCCGACAATAACATAGAAGGAAAAGCCACGGTTTCGGTAAAGTTTTTGAACGGTGCGGAGGGTTTTAACCTCGATCTGGTAAAAAAGAATGCGGAAGGCAAGGGAATGCTGGTATCTGCAGTAACTGAAAATGGAAAACCGGTAAAATTTACTCAGGATGATGAACAATTAAAGATCAATACCCGCGCGTACAAAGGAAATACACGCGATTATACCATAAGCTACAGCGGCATCCCGGCCGATGGCTTGATCATCTCAACCAATGCTTTTGGTCACCGGACTTTTTTTGGTGATAACTGGCCTAACCGGGCCCATAACTGGCTGCCCTGCGTTGATAATATTGCCGACAAAGCGCCGGTTGATTTTATTGTAACTGCACCCGATCATTACCAGGTGGTATCAAACGGTTTGCAAACCGAAGAAAAACAGCTCGACGGAAACCTTAAGCTTACCCATTGGGTTGAAACTGTTGCGCTGCCAACTAAGGTGATGGTTATCGGCGTAGCCGAATTTGCTGTCGATCGCCCGGGGGATGTTAATGGCATCCCGGTTTTTACCTATGTGTTTCCGGAAAGTAAGGAGACCGGGTTTAAAAGTTATGCAGTGGCTAAAAATATTCTCCCCTACTTCATAAAAAATGTTGGCCCTTATAGCTATGAGAAACTGGCCAATGTACAATCAAAAACCATTTTTGGCGGTATGGAAAATGCCAGCGCCATATTCTACTTTGAAGAATCGGTTAAAAGTCCGGAGATAGAAGAGCTGATGGCGCACGAGATTGCCCACCAATGGTTTGGCGACGGAGCAAGCGAAAAAAGCTTCGGTCACCTTTGGTTAAGCGAGGGTTTCGCTACTTACATGACCAATCTCTACCTCGAAAATAAATATGGCGCTGATACATTAAAAACGCGTTTAAAAGCCGACCGTAAAAAGGTACTTGATTTTGAAAAGAAACGATTGACCCCGGTTGTTGATACTGCCGTTAAAACACAGTATATGCAGTTGCTTAACGCCAACAGCTACGAAAAAGGTGGCTGGGTGCTGCATATGCTGAGGCGGAAACTGGGCGATGATATTTTTTGGAAAGGTATAAGAAATTACTATTCCAAATACCAGGGCAGCAATGCCAATACTGACGATTTAAGGAAAGTTATGGAGCTGACCAGCGGTAAGGACTTGAAACAGTTTTTTACACAATGGCTGCGCACTGCCGGGCACCCCAGCCTGGCTGTTAGCTGGAAGTACGATGAAAAAGACAGTACTATCGCTATAAACGTAACACAAAGCCAGGAATATGTTTATAATCTGTTGTTAGAGGTTTCTGTTGACGGGCAATTGCTGACCGTACCGGTAAAAGAAAAATCGACGACAGCAAAATTTAAAGTAAAAGCCAAACCTGCCGATGTTAAGATCGATCCGAATGTGAACCTGCTGGCCTCGTTTGAAGAGAAATAGATAAAAGACGTTTAATTCCCCTCTCGAGAGGGGGCGCGAAGGAACGAGTGGTAGCAGGGGTGTGTTTCTGCTGCAAGCGTGCTATCAAAGTAGAAGCATATCCCTCCGCCTTTTGAGTTTAAGTTAATCCACAAAGTTGTTTTGTCTTTTGATCAGCAAAGCGTTTTGTTTTGCCCCTCTGGGGTAAAGGGTATTCTATACTTTTTTATGCTACAAACCTTTTGCACCTCTGGTGCACCTGTCCTTAAGCAAACCTTAATTAATACCTGATTATGTTATAAAACCTTGCCGGCCCCAGCGGGGCCACATGTTTATAGCCTTAAAAGGGCATATTTTTTGGCTCCGTAGGCGCCTCCTATTGAAATTTAAGGTTGGTGGATTTTGTTGGTTAACTTGAACTCTCAAGAGGGGAATCGCACGAACCCGAGTTTTTTCTTCTTGGCTTTCTCCAACCTACGCCGCAATCACCCTGTTGATCACCTTTTCCAGGTCTTCGAGATCAAAAGGCTTGGCTAAATAGCTTTGGGCGCCGGCATGGTTGGCCAGGATCTGGATATCGCTATTTGCCGAAAAATAAATTACCGGTATTTCTTTAAGGCCGTCTGTTTGTTTGAGAGTTTGCGTGGCAATGATCCCGCCCGAATCGGGGATCCAGTTATCCATCATGATAACGTCGGGCAAAATACCCGAAACCTTTTCAACAATGTTATTGCAATCGCTAAAGGTGTATACTTCCCATCCCTGTTCCTCTAAAATATAACTGCAAATAGATAGGATGTCCTCATCATCATCAAATATGACAATCTTTTTGTGTGAAGTATTCATGGGATAGTTGTACGTGAATTTATAAACATGTTTTCATAAAACCAAATGTTTTAAATTGTTAATTAAATTTACGGCGTTTAAACGGATTTTTAGGTCGTCTTTAGGCGGATTATCTGCATAAAAGACCACTTCTTAACTACTACAAAACCTAATTATTGACTTTGTAACCGATTAATTACGGCTTTATATTGAAAACAGTAATATTTTTACCTATCCAATTTCATACAGCCTTATTAATTCCTGTTATACCAACAATATACCTGTAAATTCTGTTTCATGAACACGCAAATTAAATCTATTTTATTGGGTGCCCTGCTGCTTGGTCCGGCCGCTGCAATAAACGCCCAAACAACAAAGGCAAGCTTATGGCTTACCAAGGCCGATAGGTCGGTACTTTTTGAGCAGCAAAAAGAGCCGCTTACCTTTAAAACCGGGGACGCCGGCGGTACTACGATTACTGTTGATGATAAGCAGCATTACCAGCCGATAGATGGATTTGGATTTGCATTAACCGGAGGCAGCGCTATGCATATCATCCGCATGAGTGCAGATAGCCGGGCTGCATTACTTAAAAATCTTTTTGCTGTTACCGGGAACGATATTGGCATCAGTTATTTAAGGCTGAGCATTGGCGCATCCGATCTGAACGAGAAAGTGTTCTCTTATGATGATATGCCCGGAGACCAAACCGATCCAACATTAAAGCACTTTGACCTTGGCCCGGACAAGGCTGATGTGATCCCGGTAATGAAACAGATCCTTGCTATAAACCCGGCAATCAAGATCCTGGGTTCGCCGTGGTCCCCACCGGCATGGATGAAAACCAATAACGATACCCGCGGCGGCCGTTTAAAGCCGGATTGCTACCCGGTATATGCTAAATACCTGGTTAAATACATCCAGGGCATGAAAGCCAACGGGATCAATATCGATGCCATCACCATTCAGAACGAACCACTACACCCGGGGAATAACCCCAGCTTGCTGATGGTTGCACCGGATGAAGCCAACTTTATCAAGAACAATCTTGGTCCGGCGTTTAAAGCGGCAGGCATCAAAACAAAGATCATTGTTTACGATCATAATGCCGACAGGCCCGACTACCCTATCTCGATATTGAACGACCCTGCTGCCCGTAAATATGTGGACGGCTCAGGCTTTCACCTGTATGGCGGGGATATTTCGGCGCTTACTGATGTGCACAATGCGCACCCGGATAAAAACATCTACTTTACCGAACAGATGACCGTTGAGCCAGAAAATCAAAATACCATCAACATTGCGTGGCCGGTAAAAAGCCTTATCATTGGCGCCACCCGTAACTGGAGCCGGAATGTACTGGAATGGAACCTTGCCGCCGACCCGGAATATAAACCGTATACCGACAGAGGTGGCTGCCCTTCATGCCAGGGCGCGGTTACCATTGATAAAAACGAGGTGAAGAAAAATATTGCCTACGACTCGGTTGCGCATGCTTCAAAGTTTGTTCGCCCGGGTTCGGTGCGTATTGCATCAAACAGCTCAGATAGTTTACCTAACGTGGCTTTTAAAACGCCCGATGGCAAAAAAGTGCTTATTGTAGCCAATGCCGGCGATAGCGCGCAGGATTTCAACATTAAATACCAGGGGAAAATATTG
>NZ_DASVOB010000529.1:0-11815 GCF_036383575.1 Mucilaginibacter sp. | reverse complement strand
TAGGCTGGAAATATGTACGTTGATTTGGATGTGCAGCAACAAAATTCTTATACAAAACCGCTTCTATATCAGTACTTTCTGGCGAATAATCAATAGTGTCATCTATATCTACGGTCTTGTTTCTAACAATATATGCCCCTGACAACCATTTCGGATTAATAAGATGGTGACTATGAGTTGTATATATTAACTTCGAGTTTTTAAGTATTTTTTCAAACGTTTGCAATAGTTTTTTTTGAGCGGTGGAATGCAAATTAGACGCAGGCTCATCTAACATAAATAAAATTTCTCCATTATTATTTGCTCGATTCTTACGAAATTCTGTAAATAACAAAAAGGTAAAAAACCACCTAAATCCTAAACTTCGTTCCGCTATTTGATAATAATTAGAATGCTCTTTCAAATTAAACTCTAAATAGAAGCCATCCATTTTATCTTGAGAATAGCTTATCACTATTTCTTTACCTTTTGAGTCAAATATAGCCTCCCATGCATCAAAAACTATCTTTGTAACCTTAGAACTCATCTTCAACAGTGTTGAATCCAAGGATCTTTTTGCGTCACTATTGTTTGCCTTTAATCTGCTCAAAATATGCTTTTCAATGGTTAAATTAGGATCTATGGAACTAAGAATATCACCTATTACTTCTCTATATAACGGTTGTTCATCAGATTCATTTACTGTCTCTTCAAGAAATATTTTTTCAGGGAAATCAAATAAGAAATTAGGGTAGTAAAGAATAGGAGGAATAAGTTCTTTAAGTATTAGGCTCTCTATCATATTATCTTCTTCTTTGAAATCGGATAACTTCTTTATTGTCTTAGATTTTCCTTTTGAGAGAGATATATTAAATAAACAAAGCCTTTTATTTGACCCCTTTTGATGTTCAGAATCCTTGAATTGATAAATCTTAAAAAGCATTAAATCTTTATCTATCTTGACATTCTTAAAGCCCAGGCCTTTCAATTTCTCAGTTATAGTTTCAATATCTTTTTCATCAAAGCTTAAACGAGCTGTAATATCTATGGTCTCATTAAAATTTATTCTATGACTTTTGGGAATGTAGTCATGCACATTGTGAGGAGTATCCGGTATGTTCAGCAGTGATATCGCTTCCAAAATAGTTGTTTTCCCGCTTTCGTTTAATCCTACAAGCGTGAAAATTTTAGATTGGGGATCTTTAATTAAATTAAGCTTAAGTAACTTTATTCCTTTATAATTTTTGATATCGAATCCTGTATAATACATAACGGTTTAAAACAATAAATATATGATTTCCAAACATATCATAACAATGTTTTATACCTTGCCATTAAGCTTATATTGCATCATGCGATACGACAATCTTCGAGTCTCCATAATAATAGTTTAAATACTCGGTGCAAACATGTATTTTTCGAGGTAGAAAAATAACCGATGAAACAAGGCCAAACACTATGGACAAAAGATGAGCTAACATTAGCCATCAACCTATACACTAAATTGCTGTTCGGCCAAATCCACCAAAACAATCCATTAATTAAAGAACTTTCCGGTTTAATAGGAAGAACACCAGGTTCTGTAGCTTTGAAGTTGGTGAACTTTGCAAGTTTAGATCCTGTTTTAAAACAGCGAAGCATTAAAGGCATGAGCAACGCCAGCAAACTGGACAAAGAAGTTTGGGACGAGTACATGCACCGCTGGGATGAAAAGTACATGGAGGGCGAAGTATTGCTTGCTCAAAAGAAACATACTACTGTAGAGATGTTATATGCTATCAACCTTGATGAATACCAGGAGAGTGAAGGGCGGGAAGTTACACGGTCGGTCAAGGTGCGTTTAAATCAATCTATCTTTAGGGATGTTGTACTTTCAAATTACAACAATCAATGTTGTATAACCGGCATTGCTATACCAGGCTTATTGGTTGCAAGCCATATAGCACCGTGGAGCAAGGACAAGGGCAATCGCCTAAATCCTCAAAATGGCTTTGCCCTAAACGCGCTGCATGATAAAGCCTTTGATAAGCACATGATAACCGTTACCGAAGATTTCAAGATCAAGGTTTCGCCTAAGTTTTATACGCAACAAGATGTTCCTGCTATCAAACAAAATTTTATCGATATAGATGGCAAAGCGCTCCTTGAGCCTAAGAAATTTTATCCCAAAGTTGAGTTTCTAAAATTGCACAACGAAATATTCGTGAGCTTGTAAATAGCTGGAGGGCTTTGACTTTATATATAAGCGAGCTGTAGCATCTAATGATTTTCGTGATATCACGAAAATCATTATTAAAAAATAGCTCTTAAATCTCATCCAAATGGTGGCGCTACATTGTCAGTACCCCACCCAACCACCATCACCCAAAATCATTTTCTCCAAAAAAACATAAAAAAACGCCCAAAATTCAACCTATTTAAAACCACAAAACTGGAACGCCTAATTTTCACACCAAAAAGCTTTAATGGCTGATTTACAGTAATTTAGTATTGTTTCAACTTGTTTGTTAAAGAGCTGATAGTCAGTGTAAATAGTGTTTCAGCCCGTTCCGCGTTTCACTCTCAATTTTTGGAACATTGCCGTTTTTATTCAAAAAACCTCAACAACTATTTTCAATTTTTAGTGGGGAATCAAAAAATTGGGACACCCGATTTTTTTTACTATGTTTGCTATCTATACAATATAGATAGATATAGTAGTATTTAATTAATTAAGCAAAATAATGCAAAGACATAGGGGTAAAAGTTTAGAGTGTTGTAATAAAGTAAACGCGTTAAAAGCTTTATTCAATCACTTTAAAATAATTACCCATGATACCTGCACTGATAATTTGGTTATTTAAAAAATACATCCTCCCCTCATTCCGCAACAAAACCTTTCCGGTATTAAAAATATTCGGTCCGCTGAAAAAGGTGGCCGTGGTGCTGGCTTTGCTATGTCTCGCTGCCGGTGCTGTGGCGCAGGAGCAAACGGTTAAGTACAATGTACTGCACAGCGGCAAGGTTGTTGGTCACATGAACCTATACCAAAAGCGCCAGGGCGATGAGTTGTACCTCAAAATGATCTCGGAAGTAAAAATGCGCTTCATTTTCAGCGTTAAGGTTGATATCCAGGAGGAGAGCACTTTTAACAATGGCAAGCTGATAAATTCGCTGGTGTGCCGTCATGTTAATGGTTCAGAAAAATGCAATCGCCAAACCAAAGCTGTTGCCACAGGCTACCAAACCATTGCCGAGGGCAAATGCGGCCGGGTTGATCAAAAACAAATTGCCGCCAACCTCATGCTGCTCTACTGCCGCGAACCCGACGACCAGGCTCAGGTGTACTCTGATAACTTTCAGCAGTTTTTACAGGTTAAACAGGTGAGCCCGCATGTATACCGCATCGACCTGCCCGATGGTAACTATAATTTCTACAGCTACACCAATGGGGTGTGCAGCAAGGTTGATATTCATCATTCGCTGTACACTATCCAGATCCAGCTGGCCTGATTTATTTTTAACATTTGGGCTCTATGAATTTAACGGCCAAACAAGCTATCTTTAGCGCTAACATCTACCCCCTGAAAGTGGAATATAGCGATAGCACGGCCATTGGTTTAATTAAACAGGGAAGCCAGAAGGCTTTTGAACGACTTTTTAAAGATCACTTTAAAAGTCTGCACGCCTACGCCTACACTTTTTTAAAGGATGATGAAATGGCCGAAGAGGTAGTACAAAACGTTTTTTGCCGAATTTGGGAAAAACGCGATCAACTGAAAACCGACGGTAGTATCAAGGCCTATCTGTACCGCTCTGTACATAACGAAAGCTTGAACTATTTAAAGCACCAGAAGGTACGCGCCAATTTCGGCGTTTATTATGCTGATGAAATGGAGCAGAACAGCAGCAGCGAACTGGCCTCCAAAAAATTGCTCACTGCCGAACTGCAAAAGCATATTGAAAAAGCCCTGAGCGAACTACCCGAGCAGTGCCGCATCATTTTTCAACTGAGCAGGTTTGAGCAGCTTAAATATCAGCAAATTGCCGATCATATGGGTCTCTCGATCAAAACTATCGAAAACCAGATGGGCAAAGCGCTACGGGTAATGCGCCAGAAACTGGCCGAGTTTTTACCCATAATTTTATTGTTATTTATTAATTGGTTTGTATGAGCTATACCGGTATGCCCATAGATGATGATTTGCTGGTGAAATACCTGGTTGGCGAAGCTACGCCCACCGAGGTGGAAGCTATACAGAACTGGATTGCCGCTTCGCCTGCTAACAGGCAGGAATATGATAATTTTAAGCTGATCTGGGACGAGAGTCAGCATATAGCCTCTACCAAAAACCTGGATGAGGATGCAGCCTATCTCCGTCTGCAAAAAAGACTGAATAATGCGGCTCCAACGACAGCCCCAACGGCGCAGGTCCGCAAAATGAAAACAAGCTGGTGGGTAGGTATCGCGGCATCACTATTGTTGGTTTGTACCGTGGCCTGGTTAACCATAAGCCACTACTATGATAATAAGGCTATTGCTTTTGTTAAGATAGACAGCAAGGCCCAAACCCGTGTGCAAACCCTGCCCGATGGTTCGGTAGTTACTCTAAACAGTCATAGTACCCTGATTTACCCCGAAAAGTTTACCGGCAAGATTCGCCCCGTTACCATGTTGGGCGAAGCTTTCTTCAAAGTTACGCCCGATAAAACAAAACCTTTTATAATTAAGGTGAATGGTGTAACGGTTAGGGTGGTTGGCACGTCATTCAATGTGAAGAGCCGCAACGACAAAACACAGGTAATTGTAGAAACGGGGATTGTTAACGTGAGCGAGAAAACCAAAAACGTAAACCTCAATCCCGGTGAAAAAGTACTGGTAACTAAAAAGGATGGTCTGCTTGCCAAGGAGAGCATTAAAGGACGTTTATATAACTATTATGCAACCCATGAGTTGGTTTGCGACGAAACCCCGTTGCATGAGCTGGTAAGTTCGCTGAACGAGGTATATGGCGCGCACATTGTTATCGGTAATAATGGTATCGCTAACCTGCCTATTACCACGGTGTTTAAAGACCAGTCGTTAGATCAGGTATTGCTGGTGATCTCCGAAACGTTTAAGATCAAGGTGGAGCGTGGGAGAAAAGGGATTGTGTTGAAGTAGGGATAAAAATTTCTACACCATGTCATTGCGAGGAGTATGCGTGAGGCTGTGTATGGCGCGACGTGGCAATCTCGTCGGCATGCATAAACGACATGCTTATTCGACAGGCATTGGCTACGAGATTGCCACGCTTCGCTCGCAATGACATGGGTTATTAATATTGGTTGGAGAATACTTTTATGTTGTATAAACTACATCGTTACCTAAACTATACCATTGCCCTGCTGCTCCTGACAGCCTTAACCGCCCGTGCCGATTCCATTCTTTCCAAAAGCATATCGGTACACGTAACCGAAATGCGCTTAGGCACAGTGCTTAAAACCATCGAGCAAAAAGGAAACTTCTATTTTTCATACAATAGCAATATCGTAAAAACCGACAGCCTGGTTACCATCAATGCCGATAACTGGACAATCAAAGAGGTGCTCGACCATATGCTCAGCTACCGCTTTGAATACCGCGAATCGAAGAATTTTATTATCCTGAGATATGCACCTTTGCAGCTTACCATAGTCACCGACAAAGCTGCAACCGAAGGAGATAGCTACAATATCAGCGGTTCCATAACCGATGAGCAAACCGGTCATAAGCTGCCCAATGCCAGCGTATACTCGCACGAGCAATTACAATCGGTACTAACCGACAAGGAAGGCCATTTTGATATCACCCTCCGTAACGAAGGCCAGCCGATCACGCTCACCATCAGCAGGGAATTTTATAAGGATACCACGGTTACCTTTTTGGCCGATGTTACCGTAAGGAGCACCGACACCACACTAAAAAAAAAGAGCCTGCTGGGTTACATCCTTAGTGACGATTATTCGGGCGTTGAAAACACTTCCTTAGGCAGATTATTCCTCTCCACCAAACAACAGATCCAGGCCGCCAACCTCGGCGGGTTGATCGCTCAGGCCCCATTCCAGGCCTCAGTTATACCAGGCGTGAGCACCCACGGCAATTTCAGTGGCCAGGTAGTAAACGTAGTTTCCCTCAATGCCGTCGGTGGTTATAATGCCGGGGTTGACGGTTTTGAAATGGGTATTATCTTCAATTTAGATAAGGGCGACGTAGGCGCTGTGCAAATAGCCGGGATCTTCAACGTAGTAGGCGGTTCGGTAAACGGTATTCAACTTGGTGGTTTGTATAACAACGTGCTTGGTAACGTGCGGGGTATCCAATTAGCTCTGCTGCACAATAGCGTAAAGCAAAACATGAATGGCCTGCAGCTATCGGCCCTTTACAATCATACACGTGGAGCAGTCCGGGGGATTCAATTGGGGGCAATCGGTAATATCGCCGGTAAAAATTCCGACGCTTTACAACTGGGTGGGATCGGGAATATTGCTCAACAAAAATTTGGCGGGCTGCAGGTTGCGGGATTGTTCAATTATGCCAAACATCTTACCGGGGTACAGCTGGCACTCGTAAACATTGCCGATACTTCGTCGGGTTTTAGCATTGGCTTGCTGAATATCATCAACAGCGGCTATCATAAGCTGGCTATCTCCACCAACGAAACGCAGAATATCAACCTCGCCTTCAAAAACGGTAATAGCAACCTGTACACCATTTGGCAGGGCGGTATGCGGGTTGATGGCAATAGTAAGCTCTATTCTTTTGGATTAGGTTTCGGGCGGGAGTTTGGTTTAGGCCGGCATTTAGCCATTAACACAGAAATTGGTTCAAGCTACCTGTATCAGGGAACCTGGTTAAAAACTAACCAGCTTAATAAATTCAATCTTGATCTTACTTATAAAGTAAGCCGCAAGTTTTCCATTTTTGCAGGCCCTTCTTTAAATTTCCTCTATTCAGATCAGCGTACGCCTGTTGATGGTTATGCTTATGTGCGGGATCTGCACCATTCGTTTATTCATGATAATCGCAACTGGAGTGGTTGGGTTGGATGGAGCTTTGGGGTTAATCTGTTTTGAGGCGTTTGGGTTGCAATTAAAAGCCTTTTGGGATTTGTAACTAACATCGTCGCCCTCTTGGCCGGGCGAGGGCCAGTTACTTTTGTCTTGACACAAAAGTAACCAAAAAGTCAAGTCAGCAGATAGGCTTCTTTGCGCACAAGGCCTCTGCCCTGCAAACCGGGCAGAACCACGGGCTGCAATTATTTTGCCCTGCTTCGCTCGCTCATTACCCGCCCTTCTGCAAAAACTTGCTATGCCCCTGCAGCCGCACATGCCCACCATTGTTCTGCCCGCTTTCGCCCGAAGCTTACCTGCTGACGGGAGAAGGAGAGAAGTAAGACAGTTAGAGTCAGGAAACAAGACAGCAAGAGTCAGGAAACAAGACAGCAAGAGTCAGGAAACAAGACAACAAGAGTCAAGAAATAAGACAACAAGAGTCGAGAAACCACATAAAGCAAAGATTCAATGAGGAGCTTTGGTTGTTATAACACCCAAAACAAAAGCGCGCCGGCCCGACAAAAAAGCGGGCCTGGGAGTATGGCCTGCGGGGGGAAGCATTTTTTTGTCTTGATGTTTGGTTACTTTGCATCTAAGGTAAAGTAACTGGCCCCGCCCGGCCAAGAGGGCGACGATGTAAGTTATAAAACCACAAAAGCTGTTAAGCACCCAGCAATCCTCATAAAAAACAAAGCCCCGGTCAAAAGACCAGGGCTTCATATGCAAAATCACTTTAAAAATGCTTATTGAGCCGGGAACGCGCTGCTGAAGTGCGAACCATCAGGGTAGATACCTGCAATGATAATATTGCCTTGTATCGGTTTTACAATTGCCCTGTCAATATCATCGATACTGGTAATTGGCAATTTGTTGATGCTGGTGATCACTACACCTTCAGGTATTTCGGCTGCGTCAAACAAGCCGCCTTCACGTACCTGGGTTACCAGTACACCTGCGTTAACATGCAGTTTTGCTTTTTCGGCAGGGGTTAAAGCGTGGAAGCTTGCGCCTAATTTGTTAAACAACTCTTCGGCCGATTTAGATGTTGCTGCTGTACGGTTTGTAGCCGGAGCTGCATCGCCTTTAAGCGTTACCGCGAAATCTTTATCCTTGCCATCGCGCTGTACGGTAATGTTGATCTTATCGCCAGGCTGTAAGCGGCCTACACGTTCCTGCAGATCGGATGATTCATAAACCGGATTGCCTTCAACCTTAACAATAATATCGCCTTTGCGTAAACCTGCCTGCTCGGCGCCACCGCCCGGTACCAGGTCGTTCACGTATAAACCATTGGTGGTTGTTACGTCAAGCTTCTGGGCGTTGTCGGGGTTAAGTTCGGTGAAGGTTACACCAACAAAGCCACGTTTAACAGTGCCGAATTTCTTAATATCATTCAGTACCTTTTTAGCCAGGTTAACCGGAATGGCAAAGCCATAGCCTTCGTATGAGCCGGTGTGTGAAGCGATTGCTGCGTTAATACCGATCAGCTCGCCACGGGTGTTAACCAATGCGCCACCGCTGTTACCGGGGTTAATGGCTGCATCTGTTTGGATGAACGACTCAATAGCCTTGTTCAATTTAGGGGCAGTTTGCTGACGGGTACGGCCAAACGGATTTTCGTCCGAATTATCTTCGCTGCCAATGATGCCGATATTACGGCCTTTAGCGCTGATGATACCGGCGGTAACGGTTGATGTTAAGTTAAAAGGGTTACCTACAGCTAACACCCATTCGCCAACTTTAGCTTCATCGCTGTTGCCTAATTTAACAATAGGCAGGTTGGTAGCGCTAACTTTGATCAGGGCCAGATCTGTACTTGGGTCGGTGCCGATAACTTTGGCGCTGAATGTACGGTGATCATTAGTGGCAACGGTAATTTTATCAGCTTTTTCAACTACGTGGTTGTTAGTTACAATATAGCCATCAGGCGAGATAATAACACCCGAACCAGATGCCATTTGCGGCCCTTGCGGACGCGCACGCTGACCGAACATATCGCCGAACATTTGCTCCAGTTGATCCTGACCGCCACCGCCACTGGCCTTACTGCTGTAAGTAGTGCGGATGTAAACCACCGCAGGGGTAGCTACAGCTGCTGCCTGAGTAAAATCCAGATCGCCGGTTGATGAAACCGGGGTTGACGGATTACTTGTAAAATATACTTTTTGTTTGTCCTCAAAGCTCATGTTGTCTGAGTACTTATTTTCGATAACCTTGTACACGCCCAAGGCCATCGCACCCCCAACAAAAGCGGTTAATAGTGTTAAACCTATCTTTTTCATTTATTATTTGCCTTTCTTATTATTAAGTTTACAGATCAAATTTAATACCATATAGACGAGATAATCAATGATAAGTTATCCCGTTTTTTGTTAAAATTTGTTAAATGCATAAACATCGGTCATTTTAATTGTTAGCACGGATTTTGTGAAGGTTAAAAGATTGATATTAAAGGGATAGTATTGTGAAGTTACATTTTTATAAGTACCAGGGCGCAGGAAATGATTTTATTTTAATTGATAACCGTGATAATAGCGTTGATCATCATAATCCTGAGCTGATTTCGGGCCTGTGCGACAGGCGTTTCGGTATCGGGGGCGATGGCCTCATGCTGCTGCAAAACAAAGAAGGGTACGATTTTGAGATGGTTTATTATAATGCCGACGGCCAGCCGAGCAGCATGTGCGGGAATGGCGGTCGCTGTATTGTGGCCTTCGCCAAATTTTTAGGCGTTATTGAATCCGAAACTGAATTTTTGGCCGTAGATGGTCCGCATTATGCCAAAATTTCAGACGAGGGCGATTGGGTAAGCCTGCAAATGATCAACGTAAGCGAAGTTAGTACCGACGCCGACGCCTATGTACTTAATACCGGCTCGCCGCACTATGTAAAATTGGTTGATGGCCTTGGGCAGCGCAATGTTTACCAGGAAGGCCATGCCATCCGTAACAATGCCACGTACCGTAAGAATGGTATCAATGTGAATTTTGTTGAGCCGATGGACGAAGGCTACTTCGTACGCACCTTTGAGCGTGGGGTAGAGGATGAAACCTTTGCCTGCGGTACTGGCGTTACAGCCGTTGCATTAGCCATGGCACAGCATAAACAACAAACCGGGCATATAACAACACCCATAAAAGTATTAGGCGGCAACCTCAATATCCGCTTTGATTACGATGGCAAAGCTTTTACAGATATCTTTTTAGAAGGCCCAGCTGTGAAGGTTTTTGAAGGCGAGGTTGTGATTTAAAGAGAGAAGCAAGAAATCAAGATTCAGGAAGCAGGAAGACAAGAATATAAAACTATGTCATTGCGAGGCACGAAGCAACCGCACGGAGGCAGAGCCGTTCTGTATAGCATGCGGTTGCCACGCTGCGCTCGCAATGACATCCAAAGGGAAGTGGGTGATTAATGTACCGGTTTCAACAAACTAAAAAACGTCCCATCCATTATAACGCTACCAATAGCGTCAAAGACATTTTTCCTGGAAGCTTCCTCCTTCATGTCCTCAGCATAAAAAATATGGTCAACGCCTAATGTTTTCAGGAATGGATCAATTTTGGAGTGCCATTTATTTTTATAACAGCAAATCTTGATGCTTTTGTATGATGGGTTTGCGCTTAAACGACGAAGGATCTTTTCTATATCATTGACAAGATGGTCGTAATCAAGTATAAGCAGGTTGGGTTTGATATCGTGTATTGCCGGAAAGATAGCCGCCGTGATTGAAATATGTTTAAAGACCTTGTTATTGGGCAATACATCAAGGCCAACTATATGAGGAGCAACCAACAGTACAACTTTAGACCGTACACGGATCATGACTAATTAATTAGGGTGCTTAAAATTAGTTGTTAAATTTCTACTTGTCAAGCATTTATTAAATAATTTAATAAGAACTCTTCCCTTTTAATTAAATTTTCATTTGTCAATCCCTTTTATCATTTAGATTTTTATAATTTTAATACTAAATTAATCTTTTAGGTAGTTTTTATGTTTTTTGCATCTGTTTTTTACCGCTTTTTTAAATAGTTAACGGGTGTGCAACTAAACACTATTTCAATTTTTCATTGTTTTTATGCCGTTCTGCATCACGGACACTTTTCTTATCCATGTTTTTTACCAGCGCCTCAGTGAGGTCGATCCCGGTTTGATTAGCCAGGCAAATGAGCACAAAAAGTACATCAGCCATTTCATCGGCAAGGTTAACTTCCATGTCCGATTTTTTGAACGATTGCTCGCCGTACTGCCTTGCCATAATACGGGCTACCTCTCCAACCTCTTCCATTAAAATGGCGGTATTGGTGAGCTCATTAAAATACCTGATGCCCATTGTTTTTATCCAGTTGTCTACAAGTTGCTGTGCCTCGCTGATCTCCATAAAATATTTTTTTGTGCAGGAATTGAATGCGCACGAATTTCACAAATTCGATCTGCTTTACTAAATCTTTTATTGAAAAATTTTTACACGAATGCTTTGCAAGCCCCAGACAATTAATCGAATTACACGAATTTGAAACAACTTAAGATTCGTGTAATTCGATTAATACGTAAAAAATCATGTAGAAATTTTTAATTTATCGTTTTTCAATCTGCATGTTGCAATTAAATGAAAAAACCTTGTAAGGTTTCGCATTCCCAACCGACCAACCGGGAAATAACTAAAAAACGAAACATGAAAATCAGATCAATTATTTCGGGCGCCCTTATCGCCATTTTCGCTGTTACCGGCCTTACAGCTAACATACAGGCTAAAACATCATTTCCTTCACATAATACTGTT
>NZ_DASVOB010000528.1:0-4683 GCF_036383575.1 Mucilaginibacter sp. | reverse complement strand
GGGTTCCGAAGAAAACTGAATAAGTGATTAGAGGTTAGTGATTGGAGATTAGTTTTCCTGGTAATGCTGATATCTAAAAAAAGCTTTTACACAAATCCCCTCTCAAGAGGGGATTTTTATTTAATGTATTTTTGCCCTATGAACAAAATACTCAAAATAGCAGTTGTAGGCCCCGAATCGACAGGTAAATCAACCATGTCAGAACATTTGGCGGTGCATTATAATACAATAGCCGTACCTGAGTATTCGCGCGAGTATTGTGCAAACCTCACCGGCGATTGTACTTTTCAGGATGAGGTAAACATGTTTCACGGTCAGTTGGCGCTCGAAAAAAAACTGCTGCCGCAGGCCAACGGTATCCTGATCTGCGATACCACTTTTTTAACAGTAAAGATCTGGAGCGAAGAAATGTTTGGCGGTGCTCCGCAAGAGGTAATTGACGAGTTGCCGCAACATCCTTACGATTTTTATTTGCTCTTAGATATTGATCTGCCCTGGCAGGATGATCCTTTGCGCAACTTCCCCACCAAACGCGAATATTTTATGAATGTTTGGCACCGGGAGCTTCAGGCGCTCAACGCCAATTATAAAGTGATATCCGGCCTGAATGAACAACGATACGATAATGCAGTCAAAGCAGTTGACGACTTTTTAGACACTATTTCAAAATAAATAGCGTCTTCGTGAGTAACCATCAGGGAATCCCTGGAAAAAATCGTGATGATGTGTAAAATATATATTAGGGATGTTGCGCGGGAGCCGCGTTAGGGATTGCAGTGTAAAGCCCACAGCGTGTGTAGGGAGTGCGGGCAGGAAAGGCGAGGACTTGTAACGGAAAGCCCGGGCCGCAGGCAACGCCCATGTTATAAAATTGATCAAAAAAAACATACTTAATAATCAATAACTTACGATCACGTCATTATAAGGTACGAAGCAATCAATCCCCATGAGGCAGAGCGGCTATGCAAGTTTCTCTGTATAGTTTGAGATTGCTTCGTACCTCGCAATGACGCTTTTTTATCAGACATTTTTTTGTGATACGTTTACAAGCCCTCGTTAACTTAAAATTTTCAAAAAAATTATCAGTAATTAAAAAAATATTTTTCACATACGTGCAACGTTGCAAAATGCCCTGCGTCTATTAACCTGAAGCTGGTTTCAAATTTGGAAGCGATATATATTGACAAACATTACAACCTGGTGGTTGAGTGCAAGCAGGGGAGCAAAAAAGCCTGTTATGAGCTTTACCGTCTGTATTCGAAAGCTATGCTGAACGTGGCCTTTCGGATAGTGGGCGATATTGCCGAAGCAGAAGATGTGCTGCAGGAAGCTTTTGTGGATGCCTTTGCCAAGCTGAAGGATTTTAGGCAGGATACCACATTTGGCCTCTGGCTTAAGCAGATCGTTGTGAACCGGTCAATCAACCTGCTGCGCAAACGCAAGCTGGAACTGATTGAGCTGGAAGACGGCCACCTTGAAAATATTGCCGATGATGAAAGCTGGGACGATGAAGACGTGCAATATCAGGTTGCCAGGGTAAAAGAAGGCATGAGCCAGCTGCCCGACGGTTACCGCGTTGTACTATCGCTTTACCTGCTTGAAGGGTATGACCACGAAGAAATAGGACAAATATTGAACATATCAGAAAACACATCAAGAACTCAGTTTTTGAGAGCTAAAAGAAAGTTAATTGAAATTTTAAACAGGAAAGGACAAGTATCATGAGCAAGCGATTTGAAGATTTCATGCACGACAATAACGAAGAATTTAACGAGATAGAACCATCGGCAGATCTGTGGGGTAAAATTGAGGCACAGCTCAATTTTTTGGACGAGGAGCAGGAGGCACCAAAAAAACGCGAAGCAAAGACTTTTTCGCTGGGCTTCGTGCTAAAAGTAGCCGCATCGGTCATCATCGTAATGGGAATAGGCTTCGGCATATATATACAAAGCCAAAAAGGAACAAAAGGAGTTGACCTTGCAGCCATTAACCCCGAGTATGCGCAACAACAGGTGCACTATGCATCGCTTGTTGAAACAAAGCTTACCGAACTTAAATCAGCATCTAAAAATGATCCGCAGCTATACAAGGAGTTCAGCGCCGAAATAGCTAAAATGGATTCCTCCTATAAAAAACTAAACAATGATTTAGTCACCAGCCCTAACCAGGAACGTGTTTTACGTGCAATGATCCGGAACCTGCAAGTACAAACCGAGGTGCTAACTCAGCAATTAAATGTAATTGAACAGTTTAACCAGATGAAAAAGGAACAAAAAAATGAAACTAAAAATATTTAGTCCGGCACTGCTTACACTTATCGGTTTGTTAACCATAAGTACAGCAAACTTCGCTCAGGTTAGCCCTGCGCCTCCTGCTGCACCGGCAAAGCCAAAATTGCCACCTACGCCGCCTCCTGCCGCCGAATTGAACGGTGATGATTGGACTTCGGCTACCAACAGCAAGGAGTATCAGCAAAAAATGAAGGAGCTGAACACCAAAATGCGCGAACTGCAAAAGGAAATGAGTAACCTGCGCGTACAGCAGCAAAAACAATTGCACCTTAAAATGCAAAATATGCTGAAATTGAACAAGCAGTTTGCCTTCAAATTTAAGGATAGCACGAAGTTTAAGAGCTTCGACTCCTTAAAGTTTAAAATGAAGTTTAAGGAGTTTGATACCATGAAGTTTGCCGAGAAATTCGAAAAGCTCAGCCCTAATATCAGCTTCGGTTTTAAAAACTTCGATCAGAATTTTAGCTACAGTTTCGACGGGGATGACAGCTATGAGAAGCAGGTACAAAACGGTGATATAATTGAGAAAACCAAAAGCTACAGCAAAAGCTATAATGTTGATGGCAATGATGTGATTAACATCGATAACAAATTTGGCAAGATCACCGTAATTACCTGGGCCAAAAGCGAGGTTAAGGTTGATGTGCAGATCAAGGTTGGTGCAAATGACGAGGATAAGGCTCAAAAACTGCTTGATAACGTAACTATTAAAGATAGCAAAGATGGCTCGGGCGTATCGTTCAGGACTTCTATTAGCCAAAACGATGATGATAACGGTAGCTGGGGCAACTTATTCGGCAAGAAAAACTCTGTTCGCAAAATGGAGATCAACTACACCGTTTACATGCCTGCCAAAAACCCGCTTACCATCACCAATAAATACGGCAGTACCGAATTACCCGATTTGAGCGGTAAACTCAATATCAATAATTCATATGGCAGTTTAAATGCGAAAGCGCTGAGTAACCCCGCTTGCCAGATCAGGGTAAGATATGGCAGTGCTACTATTGAAACGTTAACAGGTAGCGACCTGGATGTAGCCTATGGCAACCTTAATCTTGGCGATTGCGATAAGCTGAACGCCGATGTAAGTTATGGCTCGGCAAAAATTGGCAGGATCACCACATCAGGTAATATCAATGTGAAATTCAGCGGCGCACTGAATATTGGAGAGGTTGATAAAAATGTGAAAAATCTTTCGGTTAACTCATCATACTCAAGCGTGAAGCTGGGAGTAAGCGACGGGCAAAATGCCGATTTTGATATCACGGTGCACTATGGCAGCTTTAGCTATGGAGGCCATGATGTTAACATCACCAGCAAAACTCCCGCTGATGGCGAACGTGGTTTTAACCCTACAAAAACCTACAAAGGTCATTTAGGTAAAGGTGGCAGCGATAAAACCATTACCATCAGCACCAGTTACGGTAGTGTAAGCTTTGATTAAAAAGTAAGAAGCAATAAAAATTACAAAGGGCGTATCGGTAGGTTATCAAATAATCTAACGATATGCCCTTTGTAGTTATTGATTTGCCTGTTGTTGCAAATCTCCTGCATCCCTCATAGCTTTGATGCAAACATTTCGCCATGCGCCAGGATAATGAAAAGCAGATCTTTAATACCCTTTATGATCAGTATAAGCACCTGAGCTTGCCGCTTGAACTGATAAAGCATACCGACTTTACAGTTTTTAACCTGAAGGACATTAATCAGCCTGTGCCGTTTAAATCGCCGCTGAGCAGACTTAATTTTTTTGTTTTCGCTTTTATAAAACAGGGGCGCGGAGATTATACTATTGATGAGCAAAACTACAAGTTACAGCCGCGCGCCGTTTATTTCACCAATCCGGGGCATTTCCGCTCGTTTAATTGGGAACATATAGGCGATGTGTATCTGTTTACGCTCAGCGAATCGTTTTTGAAGGAAAATGTACATGCCAATATCTTTGATGAGTTCCCGTTCCTGCTGGCCGAGACATTCCCGGCCCGTGTGCTTAGTCCTGAAGTTTTTGGAGAATTTGATATTTTGTATAACCAGATCTTAAAAGAGTATAACTCGGATAGTCCGTATCGTTACCGTATTATCGGCAACCTGTTTGTTGTGGTGCTGTTAAAATTCAAAGAATATTTCTGGAAAGATTATAACCCGATTTATGAAGGTAACCGGAGCTCGGAAATTGTGAAAAACTTTAAACGCCTGCTCGAAAAACATTACCGCGACCTGAGCAGCGGCGTTGCCGAACAGGCTTTCCGTGTACAGGATTACGCCGATGCGCAAAGCCTTCATCCCAATTACCTGAGTACTGTTATCAAAATAAAAACCGGTAAAACTATCAGTACCTGGATAGCCGAAAAAACCATTGCTGAAGCCAAGGCGCTGTTGCAAAATTCCA
>NZ_DASVOB010000527.1:0-3111 GCF_036383575.1 Mucilaginibacter sp. | reverse complement strand
AGTTCAACAGGTTTAAATCCGCAGCTTAACTATAGGTATGCGCAGATATTGATGGGGCTAAATCGCAACCAGGAAGCTTATGATAAGCTGGAAGATGTTGTTAAAGGTGGTAAAGCTACACCGCAAATGGCAGAGGCGTTTAAGTCGCTGTATATTAAAGTTAAAGGTAGCGATGCCGGTTTTGGTGAATATTCGGCTGCAATAAGGAAAAGCTATCTGGAGAACCTAAGCAAAAGTTTAACTAAAGCAATGGTTAAAGAGCCTGCTGCCGGCTTTACCCTGACTGATCTGGGCGGCAATAAGGTTTCTTTAGCCGATTTGAAAGGCAAAGTTGTTATTCTTGATTTTTGGGCTACCTGGTGCGGGCCTTGTAAGGCTTCATTCCCTGCTATGCAAATGGCTCTGAACAAATATAAGGATGATCCTAAAGTTAAATTCCTTTTCATCCATACCTGGGAAAAATCAGCTACGGCAACAAAAGATGCCGGTGACTATATAACTGGTAAAAAATATAGCTTTCAGGTATTGATGGACCTAAAAGACCCGGAAACCAAAGAAAATAAAGTAGTAAGCAGTTATAAGGTAATGGGTATCCCGGCAAAATTTGTGATTGACGCTAATGGTAATATCCGCTTCAAATTAACCGGTTTTGATGGTAGTGACGAAGCCGCGGTTGACGAACTATCCATGATGATTGATATGGCTAAAAGCAATTCCTGAAAAAATCATAAGGTAAGTGGGTAAAAGCACTTGCAAATAGCGTTGTTTATGTTGATAATGAAGTTGAAACGTAAGTGAGGCTGTTTATAGATTCCACGGGCAGCCAGGAAGCAATAAGGTATGGCCAAATTTTATTATCTGATCAATAAATGCCTTTACTTCCGCATGGATACTAAAGTTAAAAATAGCAAGATCCCATAATAATTGTTGTCCTGAAATGAGGCGATTAGTGTATTTTACCCGATCGTCTCATTATCAATTGTATGCAATCATTTTTTGGAGGATATTCAGCTTTAGGTGCGTAAAATCAGACTTGCAGCGTCTTTTATCTATCCATAGGTGTTATGCCAAATTTCTTGAGCAAATACATACAATTAAAATAAACAGTAGCAGAAACTGTGAGGCTAATCTCGCCCGTAATATTTTTAAAGAGTTATTCACTTGCTTTCTGACTGTTAGTGAACTGATCTCTAATTTTTCAGCAATTTCGTTATGAGACAAATTTGAATCTCTGCTTAATTCAAATATCAGCCTCATTTTAGGAGGCAGTGCGCTTACCTCTGCCTTTACCAGTGCGACAAGCTCTTTGTTCCTCAAATTCTCATCTGTTGTAGATTGGCAGGTTTCTTCAAAATTGATGAGCGATGAGATATAATTCGATTTAATTTTCTCGTGTTTAAAAACATTTAAAACTTTGTTTCGGACTACAAGGCATAAATAAGACTGCAAATTGCCTTTAAGTTCAATTGATCTTCTTTGATCCCATAGATGGATGAAAAGTTCCTGAAGAATGTCTTTGACAGCGTCCCTATCCGACAACCTTTTGTAGGCATGTTGATATAACATTCCGTAATAACGGGAATGTATCGCCGTAAATGCAGAAATATCATCTTGCCTTAACAACGCTATCAAATCATCGTCACTGTATTTACTGTACAAAGCCATCAATGTTTATATTGATTTAATTTTATGGATGATATTTATTGTTTTCTGATCAAGTGTGATCTGGTATAAAAGAATCGCCGGAAGTGAGCTCCCTTTCTCTTGTTCTATCTTATAATTGTACTTGCAAGTTAATAAGGGTAGGGTGGTTTTAAATGTTAAAGTTCAACGCAATCGTTTGCGTTGATATCCTGAAAATAGGTTACGCAGAGTGCCCCGGGGCAGTTTATACAATTGCGATAGATCTGTAACCCGTTGATTAGTAATGGTGTGTTTAACTGATTGGCAAAGAATTTACTATGAGGGTAATTAATACAGACCTGCAATAACAAGGTTTCTCAATTATAAAAGATCAAAAAAAGCATTTATGAGCTTTGTTATTGTAAACAAACGTTTGTGTTGGTTTTGTTTGCCATAAATTATCAGCTGAAAAGCTGTGATGGTTGGTTCCAATGTAGCGGTTGGGATAATGGAGGAAGAGGTACTGCAGGAACGTGATACTTTCAACCAAAATACTGCTAAATAAATTATTTTACTCTTTTTTTATTTTAATCTACTCCCTCCCCCTATTGTCAGTTGTATAGGAGATAATAAGGATAACATATCCTTTTAAGAATATGCAACCACGAGACATTAAAGATTTAATAGAACGATATAATAACGGCACTACTACTCCGGATGAAAATGCGCTGGTTGAAAGCTGGTATTTAAAATATCAGCACGATGACCCTTATTTGTCTCATTTTCAATTGGAAGAAGATCAAAAGGAGAGTCTTGATAAACTGTTAAATACAATACAGGGCAGGTCAAAAAAAATCCAGTTATCGCGCCTGGCAATTGCTGCTTCAGTACTCTTTTTTCTTGCAGTTGGCGGATATTTTATCAGCAGTAATTCCCGCCAGCAAATTGCAATTACCAAGCCGCAGAAACAAGACATTGCCCCTGGCGGAAACAAAGCCATATTAACTTTAGGAGATGGGAGCACTATTTTGTTAAACAGCGCAAAAATTGGAAGACTTGCCCGGCAGGGCAATATAATTATAAGGAAGGCGGCTAATGGACAAATTAGTTACAATGATATAAGCAGCAGTCACAATTCAAAAAGCGCAGTATACAACACTGCAGCCACGCCACAAGGCGGACAGTATCAATTTATTTTGGCTGACGGTACTAAAGTATGGTTAAACGCCTCGTCATCAATAAAATATCCGGTGGTGTTTAATGGTACCGAGCGTAGGGTAGAACTTACCGGTGAGGCCTATTTTGAAGTTGCGCATAACGCCAAAAAACCGTTCAAAGTAATTTCAAACGGGCAAACAGTGGAGGTATTAGGAACCCATTTTAATATTAATGCTTACAATGATGAGCAGGCTGTTAAAACTACTTTGCTTGAAGGCAGCGTAAAAGTGTCGGCCGGAGGAGGAAGCAATACCATTAAACCAGGTGAGC
>NZ_DASVOB010000526.1:0-11792 GCF_036383575.1 Mucilaginibacter sp. | reverse complement strand
CAGTTGCTCCGCTAACCGCCTACCTTGATACCGCAATGGTTACACGCCCTGAGTTTAAGCAATTCACATTACGCAGCCGTGTTGCCGAAACTAATATCAAAAGCATTAAAGCCAATGAATTGCCAACGTTAGGCGCTTCGGTTGCAGGTTACTACGTTGATGTTAGCGCTAACCCTATACCTAAAAGCGGTAGTTTCATTACTCCGCTATCGGCTGGTTTAACACTGTCATGGAACTTCAGCTCATTGTGGACTAACAAGAATAAAGTAAAAGAAGCCCAGATCCAGAGCCAGCAGGTTGATATCAACAAAGGTATCACTACCGACCGTGTGAAAGATGAGGTTAACCAAAGCTACCAGAACTATACCATGGCGCTTGAAAAGATCAAACTTTTGCAAACCTCAATTGATCAGGCAGGTGAAAACAACAAGATCCTCGAATCCAAATACAAAAGCAATATAGCCTCAGCTACTGACCGTGCCGATGCAGAAACATTGCTTTACCAGGCACAGATCAATTTAGAATTGGCTAAAGCCGATGCTGGTCTGGCTTACTATACGTTACAAAAATCAACAGGAAAAATCAACAAATAACAATACCAAACCTTTTAAATAAAATGGCAAAGGAACAAGAAACACCGGAACAACCGAAAAAGAAAAACAAAGTTATCCCCATCATATTAGGCATTGTACTTATTGGCGGCGTAATTTTCGGTATAAAAGAATACATCTACTTCAGTAAACACATTGATACTGATGATGCGCAAATTGATGGCGATATCAGCCCTGTAGTTGCCCGCGTTGGTGGCTATGTTGATTCAATTTATTTTGAAGAAAACACGCATGTAAATGTTGGTCAACCACTGGTTAAAATTGATGACCACGATTATAGAATAAAATTAGAGCAGGCTCAGGCTGCACAGGTAGGCGCAAGCGCTGGTATCAATGTAAACCAATCGCAGATCTTCGCTAACCAGGCAAATTCTGCAGGCGCTAAAGCACAGGTTGCATCAAACGCTGCCCATTTAGAAAAAGTGCAGAAAGATTACGATCGTTATGCCAACCTGGTAAAAGACGGATCAGTAACTCAACAACAATTTGACCAGGCCAAAGCCGATCTGGATGTTGCAAAAGCTAATTACAAAGCGTCACAGGATCAATACAAAGCCGCTGTTGAGCAAATTGGCACAACCCGCAGCCAGTTAGCGGTTACCCATACAGGCGTATCACAAAAGCAGGTTGATATTGACTATGCTAAATTGCAATTGAGCTACACCCAGGTAAAATCGCCTGCAAGTGGTTTAGCATCTAAAAAGAATGTACAGTTAGGTCAGCTGGTTCAGGCTGGTCAAACTTTGTTCTCAATTGTGAATGACAACAGCCTTTACATTACCGCCAACTACAAAGAAACTCAGCTTACCAACATTAAAAATGGTTTAAAAGTAGAGATTGAAGTTGACGCTTACCCTGATATGAAACTGGAAGGCGAAGTTTATAATTTTTCACCTGCAACAGGCGCTAAATTTTCATTACTTCCACCGGATAATGCAACCGGTAACTTTGTAAAGGTTGTACAACGTGTGCCTATCAAAATAAAGATCAACGGCACTAAAGAAGAGCTTGCAAAATTACGCCCTGGTATGAGCGTAAACGTATCTGTAATTAAAGGATAATACAATGGCTGAAACTGGCTTTAAAAAGTGGATCATCACCATTACGGTGATCACAGCTTCATTACTGGAGCTGATAGATACCACTATCGTTAACGTAGCGTTGCCTCACATACAAGGTAACCTTGGCGCAACCCTTGAGGATGTGGCCTGGGTAGTTACCGGCTATGCGGTAGCAAACGTGATCATATTGCCCATGTCTGGTTGGCTGGGCGGCCGTTTTGGGCGTAAAAACTACTTCATGACATCCATCATAGTGTTTACTATCGTATCGTTTTTATGCGGTAATGCACACACTATGAATGAGCTGGTACTATTTAGGATATTGCAGGGTATTGCTGGAGGTGGTTTGATCTCAACCGCCCAGGCTATATTGCTTGAAACCTGGCCCCGTGAACAAATAGGTACAGCAACCGCCTTGTTTGGTTTGGGAGCGGTAGTAGGCCCAACAGTAGGCCCTACTATTGGTGGCTGGATAGTTGAAAATTACTCATGGCCATGGATCTTTTATGTAAACATCCCGGTAGGAGCGCTGGCTGCATTTTGTACCTACACCTTTGTGCGGGAAACGCCCAAGGATGCCAAAGGTAAACCGGTTGACTGGTGGGGTATTATCCTGCTGGCTATTGCCGTAGGCAGTTTACAAACTGTACTTGAAAAAGGTGAAAGTGAAGATTGGTTTGCTAAACCGTACATCCTGATATTAACCATATCAGCAGTATTGGGAACCATATTGTTCATCTGGCGCGAAATGAGTACGGAACACCCGATAGTAAACTTCAGTATCTTACGACATCGAAGCTTTGCCGTGGGGATGTTCACATCCTTCATACTTGGGTTTGGTTTGTATGGTTCGGTGTTCGTGTTCCCTGTGTTTTGTCAAAACCTGCTTGGCTTTAACGCCCAGCAAACCGGCGAGCTGTTGTTCCCCGGTGGTTTGTGTACCATTGTGATGATGCCGTTTATTGGTAAGATGCTTAATAAGGGCATACCGGCCCAATTTATGGCCACAGCGGGCATGTTTCTGTTTTATGTATTTACCCATATGCTAAGCGGTTCAACGCTGGCAACGGGCGAAAAAGACGTGTTAGTGCCGCTGCTGATCCGTGGTGTAGGTATGGCTTTATTGTTTGTGCCGCTTACTACGCTGGCCATGGCCGATTTGAAAGGTCCTGAATTAGGCCAGGGTTCGGGCTTGAACAACATGATGCGCCAATTAGGTGGTTCATTTGGTATAGCTACGCTAACAACGCTTATACATATACGGCAGGGTGTACACCGCAATAACCTGCTGGTAAATATCAGCCCGTACAATAACGCTTTTAATGATCGCCTGCATATGCTTACGCAGGGCTTCATGGCAAAAGGCAAATCAATGATTGATGCTACCCATATGGCGTACCAGGCAATTGAAGGTATGGTTACCAGGCAGACACTATTGCTGACTTATGATGATGCTTACTGGATCTCGGGGTTGGTGATGTTGTTTTCGATACCGTTGCTTTACCTGCAGCCGTTCAAAAAGCTGAAGGCTGTTGCTGATTCGCACTAAAATGATAAAAGCCGTTCCACTATTACCGGAACGGCTTTCCCCAAAAAAAATTAACAATTAAAATTTAAGTTACTCACCCCGCATAAACAACATATTTAAATATTGCGACCGGGGTTTGTTTAATCTTAAGGTATAAATTTACTGGATTTTAATTAATAAACGCAAATTTTATTGGGCAATAAAATACTATTTATGAAAAAGGCATGAAATTTTATTGTTTCATGCCTTTTTCATTGTAAAAATAAGCTAAGCTTGTTAAAATATAACTTTACCTGTAGCTGTAATTAGTGATGCTATACGCACCGCATCAAAAATGCGCTCCTCGGTAGTACCTAATTTTATAAGCGAATCCTCATGCGCATTCACGCACATTTCGCAGCCGTTAATTGCCGATACGGCTAAACTGGCCAGTTCAAAAAATTCTTTACCGGTTACAGGTTTCATCATGAGCTGCATGCGGATGCGGGCAGGGATCTGTGTGTATTTTTCCTTTTGGGTAAAATGCCTGAAACGGTAAAAAATATTATTTGATGCCAGCAATGAAGCACAGCCAACAGCTTCGCCAATTTCGGCATCGGTGGCCTCGTTTTCTTTAGCGTATTTGGTGAAGTAATTGATAAGCGGTATGTTATTATTGTTAGCCGCAGTAGCTAAACCCAACAGGGCGCATTCTTTGTTGGTTAAATGTGCCGAGGTAAGGGTGCTGGTAAAGTTCAGCTTCAAATCACGCAGGTAACGTGATTCACCTGTTTCTAAAAGGGTAAGGCTCGCGGTGCGGTAGTTTTTATCTAATCCGATACTTTCAAGTATCTCCTGGATCACTTCGGTACTTTCGTTCATTTTTTTTGGGGTTGTTTTTTATTGTAGAGACGCATCACATGCGTCTCCCGGCATGAAAATCAGTATCGCCAAGGTTGCCTGTCCTGGATGAGACGCATGTGATGCGTCTCTACATCAAAACAACTTCTGCTTTAGGCTTTTAACTATTGATTTTCAGCTTAAAAAAGGGTGTAAAAAATCCCCGCACCGAAATCCAGTACGGGGACAATTATCTGTTGTATGATTATACAGTTAAAGTTTCCTGGCCTTTTTCCCAGTTGCAAGGGCAAAGCTCGTCAGTTTGTAAACCATCAAGTACACGTAATACTTCTTTCACGTTACGGCCTACGCTCAGGTCGTTAACTGATACCCAACGGATGATACCTTGTGGATCAACGATGAAAGTAGCACGGTAAGCAATTTTTTCAGTTGGCTCTAAAATACCCAGATCTTCGGCTAATGATTTTGAAGTATCAGCAAGCATAGGGAATTTCAAATCGCGCAGATCATCATGATCTCTTCTCCAGGCAGCGTGAACAAATTCAGAGTCGGTAGAAGCACCGATCAAACGGGTTTCGCGGTCGCGGAATTCGCCAAAGTTTTTGTTAAATTCAGCAATTTCAGTAGGGCAAACAAAAGTGAAGTCTTTTGGCCACCAGAACATTACAGTCCAAACGTTATCATCGTTGGTTAAATATTCAGAAGTAAGGGTTTCAAACTCTTTACCTTTTTCAAGGCTTACTACTGCTGTTTTAGAAAATTCGGGGAATTTTTGTCCTATGGTTAACATATTTTGATATTTCTTTTAATGTTTATGCAAATATAGAAATTTTAACCCGCCTCCCGAATACTTATAATTGATGCAATATAGATTTTAACTATATGATTTATTGCGTGATATATATAATATTTATAGCGTTATTTATAAGGGGTTTAGCCCGTTTTTGCTATTTCAAAAAATGCGCTATCTTGGTTGTATGAAAACCAAACCTATCCTCATTATCGCAGTTTCTGTTGTTGTTTTGGCCGTTGGCGGATACTTTATTTTCCGTGGAAAACCCAAGCCGTCAACCGGCAGCAATGAAATAAGCAACTTTTTAAAAGCATTCAAAGCTCAGGTTATAAAAGGCAATCGCGATTCATTGATGAGTTATTTTGCCGATAAGCAAACATCTGAACCTATAAATAAATTAATAACAACCCTAATCAACAAACAGCAAAAAAGCGACGAAGAAGATGTATCTTTTAACATAGAGCTGAATGTAGAGCAGGCCGAAATTACGCAGATCAATCCTCAACTCGCCACAGCTATTGTTCCTGTTACCTTTAGCGAGCAGCATCTGGATACAAGGCATTCGGGCATAACTTTTACCATTCAAAAAAACGAGCAAAACAAACTCAGCATCTACCAGGCAGATGCCCGTAATTTCATGAGTGATTATATAGCTTACCGTAATACCGCGTGGGCGAAAAAATATACAGATAAAGAAATTTACAGCCCGGAAACACTGAAAGCATTCTTAGATGCAGGCAATTTATTCGCTAAATATGATAGCGTAATATGGTTTACTCATTTAAAGAAACAGACATATTTTTATGTAGTAAAGGGGAAATGGGATTATTATAACTTAATGAAGGATACTGCCAAAACATATAAAATGGGATTGGTTAGTCCAGATTATAAAGAAGTAATCCCTGCTGAATATGACCTTGTTCATAACATCAGCGGCACATTTCCGGATCTTATTGAAGTTGAAAAAGATGGTAAGCGGGGTTTTTATGACCTTAGTGGCAAAGTTGTAATTCCCGTTGAATATGACCAGATATTTCCGGTTAATGACACCGAAAACCTTGCCGCATTGAGAAAAGGCGATGAGTACTTTTGGTTAAAAAACGACTTTTCTGTGTCCGAAAAAACCGAGGTTAAAATCAGTGAGCTGTTTTCGAAACTTAAGCAACCAAACTCATTTACATTAACCAAGAGCCCGGCCGGTGATATTACAGAGTTTAACTCGCGCGAGCAGCATGGCAGCATTTATGTCCCCCCTTCTTATCTTGTTGACCTTGGGTTGATCCGAAAGATTCAGGAGTTTAAAAACCCGCTGCGTAATCACGTTGACTTTGTAGCAACAAGCTCGCAGTATATGGTAAAAGCGAAAGCGTTGCCGGCAAAAGTATCTGCCGAAAATAATAGCTGGTTGCAAACTGCTTATTATTCTATTCGTGATTACTTTATCGGTGGCCGCGCCGAATTCTATGATACCAACAACATAATCTTGATAGATGACAAAAGCAACAAGATTTATAGCTATGAAATCAACACTGATATTAACACCGAAGAAGGCGGCAACGAAATAAGCGGAAGCTGCAACGAGTATAATATTAATGCAATCAGCGATTCGCTATTGGAGGTAAAAGTTACAACCACAGCCAATATCGAACTCTATAATCATACATTTATTGATGAGCTGCCTGTATTTCATTTTCTTAAACTTGGAAATGGCAAGGTAAAAGAGGCGATAAAAACCAAAAGAGTTTTCGCTTTTACAAAATACCAGAAAATGGACGACCATTTTATCAATGGATGTTACGTTTACGGTAAAGTTGTTGACGGGAAATATAAAACTTCAGGTGGAGGGCCAATTTCATCCGAAACATTAAGGTATATGAAAAACGAGATCTACGCCGACTATAACTATAAATTTAAAGACAAACGCTGGAGGGATGTTTTCACACAGCAGTTTTATGATCAGTACAAACCGGAAAACGCCAGCGTTCAGGACTCGCTAACTGAGATTGATAAATATAACATTCAATGGATTGATCAGAAGTTAAAAGGATTACCGGTGATACAGCCAAAAGTATTAGCTGCTAAATGAGCATTACCGGTCGCATATTAAGATATTTTGCTTTTTTCTGGGTGTTGATATTGTGTGCCGGTACGTTTGTTCAGTACTGGGATTTTAATCATGACTCCTACTTTTTGCACATTAAGGAAACCGCTGTTAAAACCGGCTGGTACCTTCCCGCTTTTTATTGCCATATTATAGGCAGCAGCGTTATCCTGCTTGCCGGATTCTTTCAGTTTTCAAAAAAGGTTTACAATAGCAAAGCGCTTCACCGGGCATTAGGAAAGTTATATGTATTTGGTGTTTTGTTTTTTGCTGCGCCGGGCGCGTATGTGATGACCCTTTTTATTAATCGCGGTACTGGCGTATTTATATCGTTCCTGCTGCAAAATACACTTTGGGTGGTTTTTACCTTAACAGCATTTTTGCTGGCTAAAAACGGCCGGATTGACGACCACATCAGAATGATGAACCGCAGCTATGCTCTCGCCTTCGGCGCGGTTACCTTACGGTTTTATATCTGGCTGTTCACCGTACTGGGTAATGGCGTAAATTTTCATAATAACTACCTCATTATTGCCTTTTTAAGCTGGGTGCCTAATTTGATTTTGGCCGAGGTTATAAACAGGTATGGGAAGGGGTCGGTTGTGGTTGGGTGAGAACGCACCTACCTTTTATTATTGTCATCCTGAGCGATAGCGAAGGATCTTCTTCGGCATGCTTATCGGCAATGCAGAGCGAAGATTCGCGGTGAAGAAGATGCTTCACTGCGTTCAGCATGACAAAAGAATATAAAATTAAAACGTCATTGCGAGGTACGAAGCAATCCCCGATGAGCAGAGCGGCTTTTGTAGATTCGCCCTGTATAGTTTGGGATTGCTTCGTATCTCGCAATGACGTGTGTAATTTAAAGCCCTCCCCAAGGGGGAGGGTTTGGATGGGGTTAACTCACACTTGTTACCGTTTTCTTCAACTCTGTTTCCAGGTTTTGAAGCTCGGTATTCAGGGTACGGCGGTTGGCGGTACCTTCGTCGTGAATGCGTTTTACCTCGGTAAGGGTTTCAATGAGCGATGAAGTGGTCTTTTTCAGTGTATCCAGAGATACTACCGTTTTTTCATTTTCGCGGGCTACGTCAATACTGTTTTGTTTCAGCATTTCGGCATTCTTTTGCAAAATGGTGTTGGTAGTATCCGAGATCTTTTTCTGCATCTCCACGTTTTCTTTCTGACGGTTAAGCGCCACAGCTATGGTAAGCTGGTTTTTCCAAACCGGGATGGTGGTAGATACAATAGACTGCGCTTTCTCAGCAATGGTAGTATTATTGTTCTGCACCACACGGATCTGAGCCAGCGATTGCATCATAATAAAACGTACCACTTTCAGATCAGCAAGGCGCTTATCTAAACGGGTCACAAAATCGCGCAGATCGGCAATTTCATAATCCTGGTAAGCCGTTGGGTTGCCGTCCATTACAGCCAGTTTTTCGTTAAGCTCATTGTACTTAAGCTGACCGGCAATGATCAGGTCTTCCATTTGCTTAATGTAGGTAACGTTACTGTCAAACATGGTTTGCAGCGAACTGTTATCCTTTAATGAATTAACACGACCGGCCTTGATCTTATTGGTGATCTTATCGATGTTGTTAACCACAGTATCATACTTCTGAAAAAGCTTTTTGGTATCCACTACCAGCTTTTTCATGAAGGGGATATGTGATATAAACGAGGTGAACGCGTTTTGGTTCAGCTCATCAACATCAATATAATTCAATTCGGTAAGCAAGTCATTGATCAACACACCCACCTCGCCCGAGTTATAAGTACGTACCGAAGTAAGGAAGTTGTTGCTGTATTTTTCCATCGAGTTTTGTACTTCAACACCATAATTCAGTATCGAGTTAACATCACTCGGGTTGAGATCTTTGCCCATATCACCGTATTTTTTTACGTCTTCGGCGGGGATAACATCAAGGTTAACATTACCTTGTTTATCAAGCCTCATGGGTACTGCTGTATTAGTTTGCCCTGCCGCTGGGATATCCAGGCTTGCTGGAGTGATCAGCGGTGGTATATTTAGTTCATCATTGTTTTGTGCACTTTCCATAATCTTATTTTTAATTATTTAGTAGTACGAGCTAAGTTTAATTAGCTTCTGTTTAGGTATATATGAAATAATTTATGTTAAAAGCCATCCAGCTTAATACTCAAGAAAATGGCTTTAAACTTTTATAAATAAGTTGCAGTTACAGTTTTCACTGTTTCTTCCAGCTTACGGTCGCGGGTTGGTTCGCCGATGGCGTTAAATTTCCATTCGCCATTCTTTTTGTAAAACACGCCCATCACCATAGATACATGGCCTGCAAAATCTTTGCTATGCGCAATGTCATAAGTTGCGAAGATTTCATTAACGCGGGTTGGTGTACCTTCATAAATGCGGATGGATGCAAACGGAATACTACCAAAATCCTGACCACGGAAGCTGTTCAAAACAAAAGCTACATAGCCGATGGCAGGGCTTAGCGTACCAAAGTCAACAGTGATCACTTCGTTGTCCAGGCCATCATTACCGGCCATATCGCCGGTAAGGTCGTCGCCACTGTGCCTTACAGAATGATCTTTTGAGCGCAGGTTGCCGAAATAGATCACATCTATCAGTTGTTTGCTGTCGTTATACAAAATGCAGCTGGCATCAAGGTCGACAGCCTCTTTGGTGGTACCGAAGCCAAACAGGCCTTTTCTTTCAATGGCGCCCCAGTTTATCCCAACACATACATTTTGTAATTTGCTGCCGTTACTTTTTTCAAGGCTGATCCTTTGCCCCTTTTGAAGATTGATAGCCATATTTTAGTTGTATTTATTTAAATAATCCTGCAAGCCACCCTTCATACCGGCACCAACAGCTTCAAATTTCCAGTTATTGTCTTTTTTGTAGATACGGCCAAATTCAACGGCGGTTTCTATCGAAAAATCCTCTTCCAGCTCATATTTCAAAATATCGACATTAGTAGCCGAATCAAAAATGCGAACAAAAGAGTTGCGCACCTGGCCAAAATTCTGACGGCGGCTTTCGGCTTCGTGGATAGTTACCACAATACAAATTTCGGTAGCACGCGGATCGATCTTTGACAGATCAACAATGATCTGCTCATCATCGCCGTCACCTGCCCCTGTTTGATTATCGCCGGTATGTTCTACTGCACCATCCGGTGATTTTGGGTTATTATAGAAAACGAAAAATTCGTCGGCCAGTATTTTTTTATTATCGCCCATGATGAACACCGAGGCGTCAAGGTCAAAGGCAGAGCCTGTTGATGAGCTGTTTGTATCCCAACCAAGGCCTATAGTAAATTTAGGGGCACCAATGGTTTCCCTTTGGCCTTTTTGCAAGTTAATTGCCATGCTGAATTAGTTTATTATTGTTTATTAATAGGTTTTGTTTAATAAAGTTTAAGTTAGGCGTATAGGCTTCAATGGTATGATAACCATTCCCCAAAGCCATATCATACAACAAGTTTATGAAATTGCTGCCTTGATCCTGTATAAAAATGCAAAAACTTTCGTGATCGTAATTTAAAATATATTTTACTATGCGGGTATTGATGCAAAAGTCATTGCCTTTAATGATATCATTTAAATGATAGATGTTTTTAACATGATGATAGTTGAGGTAATTCTCAATATTGGGGTGGATGTTTTTGTTTACCAGTTCGGCAAAGTACAGCATATAAATATCGTTCTGTAAACCATACTCATCTACCATTTTCATGATCATGCGCTCGTGGCTGCCGGTTATTTTGATATCATCCAAAAATAACAGCGTTTTACCCACAAGGAAATCCTTATCAATATGAAATGAATCGTTGCCAATTAAATTGATCCTTTGTTCGGCATCCAGTTCGCCGTAGTCTTCTTTATAAGTTATGGTGCGATGAACTTTTGTTTCCTGCACCACCGGGTAACCATGATTGGCCAGCCAGCGATTAAGCCTGCATACAAAATGGTTTTTCATGGCGAAGGTAGCCGTAGGGATAAACGAGTACGGGCTCGAGATCACTACGATCTGTTGCTTTATCGGTTGTTTACTTAAATGCTTTGCAATAAAACCATCGGCAAGGTCGGTACCGAAATAGCTGGATACTTCACCATCGCCAAACTTAAAGCGGCTATAATCATCGGCATCGAAACCAAAATGAGTTGCGCTGTTGATGTGATGTAACGAGTAGGTAGCTTTCATGAACTTAATAAGCTTAAAATTGATAAGTTGTTTGAATTGATGAGCAAGCTTTGGAGGCTCGCATCATTAGCCCCTGCTATATCTGCCGCCGGGTTATCGCCTATATGTATGATATCTGCCAGGCTTATCTGCTTTGGTTTATTACATGCTTTAACTTTTTGCACCATCAGGTTAAATAAAGCCGGGTTTGGTTTCGACATTCCTTCCTCATCCGAATAGATCTGAAAGTTAAAAAAGTCTGCAAGCCCTAACTTAAGCATCACCTTGCGGAGCGTTTCTCCCTTTATAAAACCTGTATTACTTAAAATACTCAATGAGCAATCGCCTTTTTGTTTTAGATGCTGCAGCGTATCAATTGTTACAGGCGAGTACACCACCGGCAGGTAATAGAACAGCAGCTTTTCCATATCGGCATAAAGCTTATCGGTATCGATATCAGCAAGCGGATACTGGTTATCATTAATTGTGCTGATCACCATCAGGTACATTTCATCAGCATCAATATTTTTGCCGGTACGCTCATTCACTGCATTGCACATCAAATCAACCTGACGGAAGGCCCGTGCCACCTCATCAATACTTTTACCCGCCGGATTAAAATCCCGGTGAAAGATCTTGGTACGCTCTATCTTAAAGTACGGATTTGATTTGATCAGCGTAAGCCAAAGA
>NZ_DASVOB010000525.1:0-8149 GCF_036383575.1 Mucilaginibacter sp. | reverse complement strand
GGGGAGCGACGTGGCAATCTCGTAGCTATGCATATTGAAGCGGCGTTAGCGACGAGATTGCCGCGCTACGCTCGCAATAACATTTTTGTAAGATTACCCCACCGGCAGTATAACAGTAAACACAGTATACTCCCCCTCCTTACTCTCAATATCAATTTTGCCGCTGTGTCCTTTAACCACAATGTCATAACTGAGTGACAGTCCTAATCCTGTTCCCTGCCCCGTTGGCTTGGTGGTGAAAAATGGCTGCATGATCTTTTCCTTAATACTATCAGGAATCCCCATACCATTATCGTGAACTGTTATGATCACCGAGGTAGCTTCCCCCTTAGGAGGCTGGGGGGCTGTTGTAACTGTAACTTCGGGTTTGTAACTGTCGCCTGCTGTTTTTTGCTTTTGATGAACAGCGTAAAAGGCATTGTTAAACAGGTTTAACAGCACACGGCCAATATCCTGCTGCACAATATTGATCGACGGGAGGCTACTGTCAAAATTGGTAACCAGTGCCGCGTTAAAAGTTTTGTCTTTAGCGCGGAGGCCGTTGTAAGCCAGCTTAAAATATTCGTCTGTCAGGTTGTTGATGTTTACAGCTTCCTTACTGCCGGTACCGGCCCTTGAATGCTGGAGCATGTTCTTCACGATGCCATCGGCACGTTGACCGTGGTGGTGGATCTTCTCGAGGTTGAGCTTTACGTCCGCAGCAATCGCTTTAGCTTCTTCCGCATCACCATTAGTTAACTCGGTTTCCATTTCTTCTATCAACTCGATACTTACTTCCGAAAAATTGTTTACAAAATTAAGCGGGTTCTGGATCTCGTGGGCAATGCCTGCGGTAAGTTCGCCCAGTGAAGCCAGTTTTTCGGCCTGGATCAGTTGCTGTTGGGTGTTTTTTAAATTATGAACCGCCTCTGATAGCCTGTCGCGCTGGGTAATGATCTCTTCTTGTTGTTCGCTCAGTTCCTTATTGGCCAGGCTCAGGTCGTTAGTGCGTTGTTTTACCTTTTCTTCAAGCAGCTGGTTTTCACGTTTAAGATGCCGTGAACGATAGGCAATAAAAGCGTAAACCGCCGAAGCGAACAATATCACATATATTAACCATGCCCACCAGCGCAAATACCAGGCTGTAGCGATAATGATGGTTATGCTGTCGCCGGTGTTGTTCCATTTACCCGAGCTGTTTGCCGCTTTTACACGAAATACATATGTACCGGCCGAAAGGTTATTATATGTCACCCAGCGATCAGTCCCGGCGTTCACCCAGTTTTTGTCATAGCCTTCCAGTTTGTAGGCATACACATTTTGTTCCGGGTTATCGTATTGCAGACCAATATAATCGATCTGCACCCGGTTTTGATCGTAGGGTAGTTCGAGCTTTTTGTGGCCATATGCTAATGTTTTGCTAAATGCCTTTTCACTTGCCGAAGGATTACTATAGATAACATCTTCAATATGTACAATGGGCAGATAGGGGCTATCATTCAAATCTTCGGGGTTAAAAACAGCAATGCCATTGTTTAATGGAAAAGCCATCCGGCCATCTGTCAGCTTGTTAACGTTATCAATTCCCCTGAAAATATCCTTCCCGGGTAAAATGTCGTCCATGAAGAAATTTTTAAGCTTCATGGTGCGGGTATCTATCCGTGTAAAGCCCCGCTCGGTTATAACCCACAGGCGACCGTCATGATCTTCATTAATGCCCATTACCGAGTTAAATATCAAGCCGGAATCTTCATTGAAATGCCTTACATAAACTTCCTTTTTGCGGTCAAATTCAAACAGGCCATCAAGGTAGGTGCCTACCCAAAATCTGCCGGCTTTATCTTCAAAAATATTATCCACACAGGCGGCTTTTCGCATATCGTTATTAAAATAGGAGATGAAGCGCCCTGTTTTCCTGTCGAAACGATTAAGTCCGCCAAAATTAGTACCTACCCAGAGGGTGTTTTCATGATCTTCATAAAAGGTAATAGCGCGGCTGTCATCAAGTGCATATTTATTTTTTGAAGTGATTTTTTCGTAAGAGCCCCGGTAGGGGTAGCGGGTGAACTTTTTGGTTACCGGGTTAAAAGAGCAGATCCCGGCATCAATATCGATAGCTATCCATAGTATCCCGGTATGGTCCTGAAACAGCGTGTGTATAAAATTGCTGGTAAGGGAAGTGCTATCACCGGGGATGTTGCTGTATTTTTCTTTTTTTCCGGTGATGGTATTGTACACCAGCAATCCGCTTTCGGTTGCCACATACAGTGTGTTGTTTTGTCCGTAACAAAAGCCCGGAAAATAACCTTCATTAGGGGCTGCGTTGTATACCTTTTTGTACTGGTTAGCGATAATATTGCCTTTGTATATACCCTGCCGGGTGGTGAGCCATGCATCGCCATTGGGCCATGTTTTAATAGCTACCAGTTTGCCGGGATAGGTACCGGTTTTTGCAGGGTTACTTTTAAATATGGTGAAGGCGCTTTTTAACTTGTTTACACGCGCTACACCTGCATTTCCAAAACCAACCCAAAGCGTATTGGTATGGTCAACTGTTTTACTGCCTATGCCCAGGCTTGGTATAGCACCCGGGTCATCCGGATCGGTGAGGTAGCGCTTAAAAGCAGATGTTATGGGGTCAAAATAAACCAAACCGGCCGACGATGAGATCCAGAGTTTCCCATCCTTCGTTTCCCTGAAGCCGATGAACTGGTTTTTGGTAGCTGAGTTTATGGTATCAACAGGTATATAGTTACTGAATGTATGGGTTTGCCTGTCAAACTTTGAAAGACCTTTATTCGTGCCTATCCACAGGCGTTTGCTTTTATCTTCATAAAAGCTATAAATACCTGTGCTTAACAGGCTGTCTTTGACATTGGCCTGGCCATATTCTTTAAGCTTGTTGGTGCTAATGTCATACCGGGCGAATTTTAGGGCTTCGTCATGGCCGTGGAAGGTATTCATATAAAGTACACCCGGTTCAGATGGAGCTTCATAAACTGGATTTGCAGCCCGCATTTTTGCGGTATCATTTGATGTGAGGTATTCACTAAATCCTTTCCCTGTACCATTGTAGCGATATATGCCATTATTTGAGCCGAACCAGATACTGCCATTGGCGGTTTTAACGGGACTGTAATAAAGAGTTGCCCTCACATGATAGATACCCTTTTGCTGATCGCCAAAAAGTTGATACCGCCCCGTGCCCGGCTCAAATTTCATGATATTTTGACCGCTGGTTGCTGAATCAAAACGCCCCCACAGATTACCATCGTTATCTATAGTGCCCACAAGCAGTTGTCCGTAGGTTAAGCTTGCCGGATAGGGGTATTGTGTAAAGGAATCAGTTGCCCGGTTGTACTTGAAAATTCCGTTGGCAAGGGTGGTTATCCACAAGGTTTTGTTATGGTCTTCAATTACATTAAATACCAGTGTTGATACCTGTTTATTGAATTTTGGCGAGCCGAGTTTGTATATTTTGTAGCGGTAACCGTCATAACGTACCAGTCCATTTTGGGTAGAGAACCACATATAGCCCTGGCTGTCTTCAATAATAGAGCCCACGTTTGATTCAGGCAGCCCTTTTTTAATATCAAGCCTGTCGAAATATAAACGAGCTGATTGTGCAACGCCATAGAGACTTAAGCAGCAGCATAAAATCAACAATGTGATCTTTTTCATTAAGGTATAAGTTTACAGGCTTAAAGTAAATATTTTATCCTGTAAAATAAAATGAGGGGTTATATACCCTATGAGATCGCTTTTAACAACATGCATATTGATAACTGAAAAATTTTCACACTAATTTTTACGTATTAATCGAATTGCACGAATTTGAATTAATCTAAAATTCGTGCAATTCGATTAATTGTGGAGAGCCTGCAAAGCATTCGTGTAGAAATTTTTCAGATGTGCCGGAAACTTACTTTTTAGGAGTTTTAAGTTTCTTTTCCCGCTTATTGTCAGATACCATTTTTACAATGGTTTTGCCTTGGGTTATTTGTTTGGAGTCTTTGACTTTTGCCAGCGAGTTTTGCCAGGCCTCATCAACCAGCTTTTTTATTTCCTGCTGCGGAAATGCTTCAATATCATTTACGAGTAGATAGCGGTACTGTTTGCCTTCGCCGATGAGCATTTTTTGCGGATCGTGAAGTTCTGATCCCCAGTAAAAACCGAAATGTGTGTTGTAATTAACGCCGCGGTACAGGGCAAAGGAGCAAAAGATATGGCTCATTTTTTCGGTAGGCGACCAGCCCACAGCCAAAGCATTGTAGTTATCATAAATGAGCTCGTTGGCCTGCGGGTACAAATCCCATACAAAATCGCGCAGCCATAAAGCACGTTCCCGCACTTCCCGCGGAAAGGTCTTCATAAAGAAAAGCAGGTCGGCAACTTCTTCTTTTGGCATGATATAAAAATACAACCTTTTTATTTGTTGTGAATAATAATTAACTTTATATCACCCAATTATAAACCTAAATATATCCAAATTGAAAAACAGTAGCCTTGCCATCCGGGTATTTGTTTTTGCCCTTATGCGCGCGCGTTTTGTACATACCTGCGCGATCTTTTTTGCAATAGCTTCATTTATGAGTATGCAGTGCTATGCACAGGAAAAAGCCCCCGCTTCGCATTTGCTTGAAATGAAATCGGTGCAGGATAGTGTTACCCGTCAAAATCCGGCCGAGAAGATCTACCTGCAATTTGATAAAAGCACTTACACCCCTGGTGACACCCTGTGGTTTAAGGCTTACCTGTTTAACGCGCCTACACTCAACCTATCGGCCAAAAGCGGTATCATGTATGTGAGCATTGTTACTGATAGCAATGTAGTGGTGAAAAGACAACGTCTGCCTGTTGAAAAAGGATTAAGCTGGGGCAACGTGAGCCTGAAGGAGTTGCCCGCCGGTACTTATACACTTGTGGCCTACACCCAGTGGCTGCAAAATTTTAAACAGGATTGCTTTTTTAGGAAACAGTTCACCATTGCGGATGATGCTGGCAGTAATTGGCTGGCCAATTATACCTGCTCAAGCATGGTGACAAATGATAAGGAACAGGCCCATGTTAAACTGTTGTTGAGCGATGTTTATAAAGTAGCTGTGGCAGGCAAGCCTGTTCAGTTATCTGTAATGAAAGGGAAAAGACGGTTATACCGGCAGGCCATGCAAACGGATAAAAAGGGCCTGATAGACATAACCTTCAACCTGCCTGCCAGGCCCGGCGATATTCACCTGATAGCTAACGATGCCGCAGGGAATCGGGTAAATATTCCGCTGGATTTTAATCGCGCGCAGGATGCAGATGTTCAATTTATGCCCGAAGGGGGCGAACTAACAGCAGGCTTACCGGCGCATGTCGGTTTTAAAGCAATAGGTTTGGATGGTAAGGGCGTCAATGTTTCGGGCGTGGTGCTGGACCATGAGAAACAGGTAGTAGCTAATTTTGGAACGCAACATTTGGGCATAGGGAGTTTTAATCTGCCGGTTGTTAATACCGGTGAAAATTATACTGCTAAGGTAATCCTGCCGGGTGGTGCAATACGTGAGTTTCCTTTGCCCGATGTTAAAAAGGAAGGCATAGCTTTAAATGTGATCAATTCGGCTTCCGAAGATTCGGTGAAAGTTTTACTGGCCGCGACAGATAAAATAGCGCGCTCGGGTGAAAGCTATTTTCTGATAGGTAAAGCCCGCGAAATTATTTGTTATGGGGCAATGGTTAATTTTAAAAACGGCGCGTCCATCAGCCAAAAGATCAGCAAGCGGCTTTTCCCCTCGGGCATTACCCATTTTGTGCTGCTTGATATGAACAGCAAGCCGTTAAACGAACGCCTGATTTTTATTAACAGGCATGATAACCTGCATTTAAGCATCAATGCCGATAAAATGATCTATGCCCCGCATGACAGCATTGCTTTACATATCAACGCGAACGACGCTTTGGGCAACCCGGTAGCCGGGAATTTTTCGCTGGCTGTTACTGATGATGCATTGGTACATCAGGATAGCCTAAACAACGAAAGTATCATTACCCGCCTATTGCTCACATCCGAATTAAAGGGCTTTGTTGAGCACCCCAATTATTACCTGGTCGCTAATAATATACAAGGCAGAGAGGCTCTTGATAACCTGTTGCTTACACAAGGTTGGGTAAGTTACAACTGGCCAGATGAAAAAGGCCGGCCGGTTTACACCGCCGAAACTAGTTTTGCCGTTAAGGGCCGGGTACTTAACGCTTTTAATAAACCCGTGAAAGCCACAAAAATATCCATGTTGTCAAAATCGCCTGTGCTGGTTGCGGAGGCTGTTACTGATGATGCCGGGCGTTTTATGTTTGATAAACTCCCTTTTACAGATACACCTGCCTATGTGCTTAAAACGGCTAAAAATTTTAATGTTGGCATTGTGATGGATGATGTGCCTCCGCCGATAATTAAATTTTCGGCAACAGCAACCAATCTACCCTGGTACGTAAGCAGCGATACAAGTTTATTTAACAACGTGAAAAATAACCGGGCCCGTCAAAACCTGGCCGATGATTTACCCGCAGACACACGTGCCTTAAAGGAAGTAAAGATCATTGCTAAGAAAGTAATAAAAGGATCGCAAAATTTGAACGGCCCGGGCGAGGCCGACATGACCTTTAATGAGGCCGACATGGAGAAGGCGGGCAAAGAAACCTGGTTCAGCTTTTTAAAAGAAAAGGTACCTGGTTTCAGAATGGGTATAATCAGCAAGCCCAGTGAATATAACCTGATTGAGTTATATCATTACAGCGCACTGATATATTCATTGATGGGGAAAAATAAAGCAGATGTAAAGGCATCCGCTGAGAATACACCACCTCCGGTAATAGCGTCCATTCCCCGCAGTACAACCTGGTACCTTATTGATAATAAACCCTTGGTGTTGATAGTCGATGGCGTAGCGTTTGGTTCTGTTTTTGCGAATCCGACTATAGATCAGCGCATCAGCTTTAATGACATTAAAATTTATCTTGAAACGCATGATGCCGAAGATGTTAAAGGTATGGAGATCATTAGCTCGGGTAAATATGCTAACAACTATTACGGGCGATATATTCCCATGGATTGGAAAGAGGTTCTTGCTTCAAATGATTTTGCTTTTATTGAGTTAACTACACGTTCAGGGCAAGGGCCTGTTCTTCAAAATATACCCGGAAAGTACTTATATAAACCTTTGCCGCTTAGTTTGCCGGCTCATTTTTACATTCCTCGTTATGCCGTTAAAGATAAAGCCAAGCCTACTGCTGATTTGCGCTCAACCATACATTGGGAGCCCAATATAACAATCGGTGCCGACGGAAAAGCAACCGTATCATTTTATGCGGCAGACAAACCATCAACCTATACCTATATTTTAGAAGGTACTAATATGGACGGTAGTGTTGGCTATGTCTATGGTAAAATAAAAGTAACCGATAACGCAAATCCGTGAAGGGTGCAGCAGTAGCTTATAGCTTTTAAGCACATTGACCTAAAAAAGCTTTCAGCCTTTAGCCTTCCGCTTTTTCATGCTTCATCAATATCAGGTCCTTTAATTTTTTTACGGTCAACGCCGCCTTCAAGTGAAAGCAAAAACGCAGGCAGTAAGGTAAGGTTGCTGATCATGGCTACCAACAGGGTTATAGATAACAGGATCCCCAATGCTGCGGTGCCGCCAAATTTTGATACCGCGAAGATCCCGAAGCCGAAAAATAACACGGTAGCTATAAAGATCATGCTCACCCCGGTTTCGCGGATAGTATCCGAAACTATTTGGGAGATACTTTTTTTACTGTGGCGTAATTCGTGGCGATAACGGGTGATGAAATAAATGGTCTGGTCGGATGAGATACCCATGGCTATACTGAATATCAATATAGTTGAAGGCTTAAGCGGGATGCCGAAAAATCCCATGATCCCGGCCGTAATAACCAGCGGAACAAGATTTGGCACCAGCGATATGGCAATCATCTTTATGCCCCTGAAAAGGATCCACATTACCCCCGCTATCAATGCTATTGCCCAGGCCAGGCTTTCATAAAGGTTTTTTAACAGGTAATTGGTGCCTTTTATAAATATGATGCTTGAGCCGGTAAGCTCAACATGAAACTTTTTCGGATTGAAGATGGAATCGATGCGTGGTTGTAATTCGGCCAGTACGGTATT
>NZ_DASVOB010000524.1:0-13027 GCF_036383575.1 Mucilaginibacter sp. | reverse complement strand
TCAACCGGCGCGAGTATGCAGCGCTGGCTTGCAAGGCCGGGTACTCGTGACTTCTTGATCAAAGAGGATTATCAATCGTGTTTTGCTAAACGCAGGCTTATTTTGCCCCGAGGGGCAAAACAACGCATTTCAATCCGAAATTACGGTGGCGGGATTTTGTCAGTACTTATCACTATTCATTCCTGTTAATCGAAAAAAGCTTAAAAAACCATAAAAAACCGCTGAAATTAATAAGGTTTTTCGGGCCGACATGTGAAACGCTTTTTAATTACTCTATTAAGTTTTATTTGTTGATAATCAGATATTTAATGATGTTTCGCAATGCATTTTAGATGGTTGATTATCAGCTTGTTTCATAAAAAAGGTGTTTCGCTGTTTCACTCTCAAAAAATGGAACATTACGGTTTTTCACAAAAATAACCGTCGGCGGTTTTTCGCTTTTTTATGGGGAATCAAAAAATTGGGACACCTCTTTTGTTACAATCAGGTGCCCCGGCGGTGTTATCCATCTACCGTAAATTGTCCATTGTAACCAAGCTTTTACCTCTGTTTTCGTGGGCTTATACTTTATTTTTGCGATAATCGTTTTAGCATTGAAAAAAAGCCAATATATTTAGCCCAACCTAAAAAAATGTTCGCTTAATTTGTAATTAAAACGTTTTATCAAAACATAGCACTTAAACAGTTTTACATTATTTAAGTCACATACCTTGTACAAAGCAAAACAATGAAACCAACAGGAGCCGCCTTAACCAACCAAAGCTATTTAAATGGCGGTTCCGCTACTATAAAAAACAATTATAACTTTATGAAAAAGATCATGCTTGGCCTGATGGCCATCCCTGCCTTTTGCCTGTCGGTATCGGCACAAACCAAACTGTTCGACGGCAAAACCACCACAGGCTGGCACACCTATCTTAAAAAAGATGTTGTAGGCTGGAAGGTTGTTGACGGCGCCTTACAACTCGACCCGAAAGCAGCAGAAGGCCATGGCGACTTAGTTACCGATGGCGAATATGAAAACTACGAGCTTACTTTAGAGTGGAACATCACTAAAGAAGGTAACAGCGGTATTATTTTTGGTGTGCATGAAGACCCTCAATTTGGCGCAACCTACTTAACAGGTATGGAGATGCAGGTACTTGATAATAAAGATGCTGAAGACAACAAAAAAGCCAACCACCTTGCAGGCTCATTATATGATATGATCGCGCCGTCAAAAGATGTATGCAAACCGGCCGGCGAATGGAACAAAGTGAAACTGCGTAAAAAAGATGGTCAGATCACTTTTTGGCTTAACGGTACCCAAATTGTAGATGTAAAAATTGGCAGCGATGAATGGAACAAGGTATTGGCTGATAGCAAGTTTAAAAACTGGAAAGGCTTTGCAGCTTACCCTAAAGGCCACATTGCTTTGCAGGATCACGGTCACCTGGTTAGCTATCGTAACATCAAGTTGAAAGAGCTTTAATATTTTTCATGAACAGGGTACGGATATAGTGCCCTGTTCATATCTTTACCATAACTTAAATTGTGTTTTAACATGCGCTGGCATGTATAATTTCCTCTCCATATAAGAAAGAAGGATACTTTGATATAATATGAGCGATCTGCAAATTAAAAAATCATCAGCCACCTATGATGTGGTGATTGTTGGTTCGGGTGCCGGCGGGGGTATGGCCGGTTACGTTTTGGCCAACGCCGGTATAAAAGTTTTAATGCTTGAAGCCGGTGCTTACTTTGACCCTGCTAAAGATTCACAACAATTAAAATGGCCGTGGGAATCTCCTCGCCGTGGTGCTGGTACAACCCGCCCTTTCGGCGATTTTGATGCTGCCTTTGGCGGCTGGGAAATTGATGGAGAACCTTACACCACAAAAGATAAAACCGAGTTTTTCTGGTTCCGCTCGCGGATGCTGGGCGGCCGGACCAATCACTGGGGCCGGATTTCCTTAAGGATGGGCCCGCGTGATTTCCAGGCCAAAGATGGCCTTACCGACGACTGGCCAATCACCTATGATGACGTAAAACCATACTATGATAAGGTTGACCGTATGATAGGTGTTTACGGTACCAAAGAAGGTTTAGAGAACGAGCCGGATGGCATCTTCCTGCCTCCGCCAAAACCAAGGCTTAATGAGCTGTACATAGTAAAGGGTGCTCAAAAAGCCGGTGTTAAAATTATTCCGGGCCGCGGTTCGGTATTAACAGAAGCTTTACCGGGTAATAAAGACCGTGGCGCTTGTTTCTTCTGCGGACAGTGCGGCCGCAGCTGTAAAGTTTATGGCGATTTCTCGGCATCATCATGTTTGGTGATCCCTGCCATAAAAACAGGTAACCTAAAAGTGATCACTAATGCCATGGTACGCGAGGTAATTACTAATGCCGAGGGCTTAGCCGTTGGTGTATCATACGTTAATAAAGAGGATTTACAGGAGTACCAGGTTAACGCAAAAACGGTTATCCTTGGTGCAAGCGCGGGCGAATCTGCCAGGATCCTGCTCAACTCAAAATCCGCTCAGCATCCGGGCGGTTTGGCTAATAGCAGCGGTGTAGTTGGTCGTTATTTGCATGACTCAACCGGTTCAAGTGCGGGGGGCTTCCTTCCGGAATTGATGGACCGTAAGCGTTACAATGAAGACGGCGTTGGTAGCGTGCATATCTACTCGCCATGGTGGCTGGATAATAAAAAACTTGATTTCCCTCGTGGTTACCACATTGAGTACGGTGGCGGTTTACATATGCCATCATATGGTTTCAGCGGCGGTATCCAGAATATGAACGGTGTAGTACCTGGTCGCGATGGTAAAATGAAAGAGGCTGGTGGTTATGGCGCATCATTAAAAGATGACTACCGTCGTTTTTATGGTACCCAGTTTGGTATGGCCGGTCGTGGTACTGCCATTGCCCGCTATGACAACTATTGCGAAATTGATCCTAACGTAGTTGATAAATACGGGATCCCTGTATTGCGTTTCCACTATAAGTGGGCCCCTGATGAAATTAAGCAGGCTAAGCACATGCAGGAAACCTTCCAGGAGATCATGCACAATATGGGCGGCGCTATATATGGCGGTCCGCAAGGTCCTGAAACCAATTATGGTTTAGAGGCTCCGGGTAAGATCATTCATGAGGTTGGTACTATCCGCATGGGTAATGATCCTAAAAAATCGGCCTTAAATAAATGGTGTCAGGCGCATGATTGTAAAAACCTGTTTGTGGTTGACGCCGCTCCATTTGTGCAGCAAGGCGATAAAAATGCAACATGGACTATCCTTGCATTATCAATGCGTACCGCAGAATACATCATTCAGGAAAGAAAAAAATTAAACGTTTAACAAGCTAACATAACAATTTTATGAACAGACGTGACTCCCTTAAAGCCCTTGGCTTAGGAACACTTTCGGCAGGATTATTACTGGAGGCCTGTAAAACCGATACTAAAAAAGGCGCAGAAGAAGCAGTTGCCCCGGCAGCAGGCGACGAAACCGGTCGCCAGCCGTTTGAGGTTGAGCGTGATAAAAAGCTTCATGCCGATAAATTTTTTACCACCGCCGAATTGGCTACTATCACCGTACTGGCCGATATCATTATCCCTAAGGATGAAAAATCGGGCAGTGCATCTGACGCCAAGGTTCCTGATTTCATTGAGTTTATTGTAAAAGATATGCCAGATCATCAAACCCCGATGCGCGGTGGTTTGCGCTGGTTAGATTTACAGTGTCTTAACCGCTTTGGTAAACCATTTACCGATTGCACAAAAGATCAGCAGATCCAACTAATTGATCTGATCGCTTACCCTAACAAAGCCAAACCAGAAATGGCCCAGGGGGTAGCCTTCTTCAACCGCATGCGCGATCTTACCGCATCTGGCTTTTTCACCAGCGAAATTGGTGTAAAAGATATCGGCTATGCAGGTAATCAGCCCGGCAAGTGGACAGGTGTACCTGATGATATCCTGAAGCATTACGGAATGGAGAATGTGAAGGCTTCGGCTTCGATGTAAATTAATTTATGTCATTGCGAGGAGGAACGACGAAGCAATCTCGTAGCTATGCAGGGCGGCCATGCTTCCGTGCGGTTGCCACGCTGCGCTCGCAATGACATGGAGTTATTCTTGCGCTCGTTTGTAACGAGTGCTTAACTTGGGTTTGCGTTTATAACGCAACGGGCGATACAATCGCCAAACCACATTAAGCGCTCGTTGCAAACGAGCGCAAGTTTTAAATAAGCTTTACTTTAGCTCCCATGCCCCTACCCCAAACGCAGGCAAATTAACCGCCAGCTTCTCTCCTTTTATCACTGGTTTTGCATCGCCAATAATATTAACCGGGTTTCCATCAGCCTCAATGTTGGCCCCTGTTTCTTTGTCCGATAGATTTATAGCCACCAGTATCGTTTGCCCGGCATCCCTTCGTAAAAAGGTAAATATGTGGTCATTATCATTGCTGATAGTTTTATAACTGCCGTCAACAAAAGCCGGGTTTGCCTTGCGGATAGCGATCATCTGTTTGTAGTAATGCCATAACGAATTTGGATCCTGTTTTTCTTCTTCCAGCGAGATGCCATCATTAGGTTTATCATTATTGAACTGATCTTTCCAGGGGCCGGTTTGTTTATACCATAGGGCCATACCTTTCCCGGTATCGCTTTTATACCATTCAAAAGCCTCTCTGTTGGGAATTTCGTTGGCATCGGTAGCGCCGAAATTTGCCGAAGTGCCAGTCATGCCCAGTTCCTGGCCGTAGTAAATGGAAGGAATGCCGCCCATCAGCAGGTTAAAAGCACAGCCCACTTTCAATTTTGCTAAATCTCCTTTTACAGCGGAACCAAACCGGGGTACATCATGATTCTCAATAAAAACCACCTGCTGCTTACCGGGCGGCAGCATAGCCAGCGTGGAATCGGCATTGGCTAAAAGCAGTTTTTTGTCAAACGAGCGGATAGCAAAACAAAGCCGCAACCCAAATACCCGGTCAACGCCGCCATGTTCCAGGTATTCGGTACCAAGGCTAAACCAGTTGGCTTGTTCGGCAACGATATTTATTTTAGGGTTAATAGCCCGGAGTTTGGTTAATAATGGGTTCCAGAAAGTATCGAATAAGTGCGGGAGCCGACCTTTGTTATCCAGGTCATCCATCATATGATCAAGCCGGAAACCATCCACCCCATCGTCAAATTTACCATCGCCGTTAGGATCGACCCAGTAGCTGAATAATTTAAGGTTATAAGCCTTTGATGCCTCGCTGTTGAGGTTCGCGGTAGTTATTTTGCGCGTTACGCTGTCGTATCCTTTTAGCCCGGTAAGGTTATATACTATGGTCGATGGCTTTTTGTTATCCTTATCGTCCCATAAAATATAATCGCTGTACAGGGATTTTGGATTGCCGAAAGCTTCTTTCCACCAGCGGGAATCCTCAGTCACATATTGGGTTTCCATATCCATATAAAATTTCATTCCCCGGCGGTGCAGCTCTTTGATCAGTTTAAGATAGTCGGCAAGGGTACCATACTTAGGGTCGATCTTTTCAAAATCGATGGCGAAATAATTATGGTAAAAAGCAGATTCATAAAGTGGGGTAAGCAATATGGAGGTCACCCCCAGTTCCTGCAAATAATCAAGTTTTTGGCGGATCCCATTCAGGTCGCCATGATAATCGCCATTGCTGTCATAAAAGCTTCGCTGAAATATGTGGTAGATAATTTCGTTGTTGGGCGGAGCGCCGGGCTGGGCATTAACCCCGGAACAAATTAATCCAAACGATAAACAGGCCAGGATAAAGAGTTTATTTGGTTTCATAGAGGTTATAACTGGAGCGTTAAAGTAACGTAAAGTGTTGATAGTTAACAATAACTACAGGTGTGAAAAAATGGCTTATTTTATCCTTTGGCGCTTTAAACAAATTGGCTGTGGCCACGAATAACCCTGTCTGGGATAAGATAAGCCATTTTTTGGACAATTTGCTAAAGTTTTAAAAGGGGGTGTTGGCCTATTTTTGTTGTATAAGTTAAGCGTATTTTAGTACGGCTAAATAAATTAAGCTATATACAGCTATTATATGCAAATCCGTTTTAACGGCCTATGAAAAGTACTCAATATAAACCTCAATTATGGCTATAACGTGTAAGGCCGCTGTTGCTAATGGCAAGGGCGGCTTTTCTGTACAGGATATCGTAGTGAACGAACCGAAAGATGATGAAGTGCTGGTTAAGATAAAGGCAGCCGGTCTTTGCCATACCGATCATGACTCGCTAAACTGGGGGAAACAACTCATTATAGGGCATGAAGGTGCCGGCATTGTGGTTTCGGTTGGGAAAAATGTTAGCAGTGTATTACCCGGCGATAAGGTGATCTTGAACTGGGCCATGCATTGCGGCAAATGCTTTCAGTGCCTTGAGGGTAACCAGCATTTGTGTGAAGTAGCCTCGCCGGTTGCAGCCGGCGGCAATGGCTACACTCCCGGCCACGCCGATCTTGAGGGTACGACACTTAACGGCGAATCTATTTTAAGGTCTTTCAATATTGGCACTATTGCCGAATATACGCTGGTAAAAGAGTCGGCAGTGGTAAAAAACACTTCGGAAACCATGTCGTTCCCGGCGGCAAGTATTATCAGTTGCGGCGTGATGACTGGTTACGGGTCGGTTGTGAACGCGGCTAAATTAAAAGCGGGCTCATCGGCAGTGGTGCTGGGTACCGGCGGCGTAGGCCTTAATGTGATACAGGGAGCAAAGGTTGCCGGAGCCGGAAAGATCATCGCTATAGACATTAACCCCACGCGACTTGAAATGGCTGTCAAGTTTGGTGCAACCCACACTATTTTAGCCGCCAAAGATGACACCGGCTTGCTTAAAGCAGCCGAAGAAGTGAAGACGCTTACGAACGGCCGCGGCGCCGATTATGCTTTTGAGTGTACCGCGATACCTGAGTTAGGTGCAGCGCCGTTGGCAATGGTGCGCAACGCCGGTACCGCTGTGCAGGTAAGCGGTATTGAACAGGATATCACCATTGATATGCGCCTTTTTGAGTGGGATAAAATTTACATCAACCCGCTTTATGGCAAATGCCGCCCGCAAACTGATTTCCCCGATATAGTACAGCACTATGCCAACGGGCACTTATTACTTGAAGAAATGATTACACGTACATATTCTATAAACGAACTTGATAACGCTTTTGACGACATGCTGAAAGGCAGAAACGCTAAAGGTGTTATCGTGTTCGACTAAAAAAGCCCATGCCATTTAAGACAACAGAAATTTCCAATCCGCAATATGAAAGTAATCAGCTACGGTTTATAACTGTAAAAACCCCCAATTTAAAAGGCAGGGGGGATATTTGCATATACGTTCCGCCGGGGGCCAATAAAGGCGAGGTTTTGCCCATTATAATATTGCTGCACGGCGTATATGGCAGCGCTTGGAGCTGGGCCATGAGCGCAGGGGTGCATTTAAAAACCAATGAGCTTATTCAAAAAGGCGAATTGCCACGAATGATACTGGCCATGCCGTCTGACGGGCTTTGGGGCGATGGCTCAGGCTATTTGCCGCATAGCGGCTTTAACTTTGAACAATGGATAGCCGAGGATGTGCCAACAGCAGTAATGGAAAATATTCCCGGTGCAAAACAAGATTCGCCGCTGTTTATCGCAGGCCTTTCTATGGGGGGCTTCGGCGCTTTAAGGATCGGTGCAAAATACGGACATAGGTTTAAGGCTATTGCAGGGCTATCTTCGATAACAAGCCTGCCGCAGATAAAGCTTTTTGCCGGCGAGCCCCTGAAGACCTATGCTCAGGATATCGTGGCCGATGAAGATGTATTCGCAACATTTAAAAAATACAGGGACCAGTTACCCCCGGTTCGTTTTGATTGCGGTAGCAATGACCTGCTCATTAATTATAACCGCGACCTGCATAAAAAGCTGGAAAAGGAGAAGATCCCGCATATTTATGAAGAAAACCCGGGCGGGCACGAGTGGTTGTACTGGGGAAAGCATATTTTATCAACCCTTAAGTTTTTTGCCAGTAAGCTGTAGCTAAGGCCGTTAATATAAACTAACCGTTGGGTTATAATGTGCGAATATCATTATTTTGTCAGTTTTGATTAGTCGAACATACCATTATCACTATTAGCAACGTTTATCTACTTTGTAGGTTAACGCCTGCAAATAGTGATAAGGTTTAGGTTTAAAGCCCCCAAGCAGCGAGTGCAAGGGGGCTTTTATTGTTTAAGGCCGGTTTCACTGCAACAAATGTTGATCTTTCCCCTATTTTCGTTTTTTATTTGATTTAATAGATGAGCGATCTGAAGAAAGAATTACATCAGCTATGTGTTAACCATGTGCGTAAAATTATGGAAGCCACAGAGCTTGCCATAGCCGATGCGCAAAAAGCATCAACCGATGATACTAAAAGCAGTGCGGGCGATAAGTATGAAACCGGGCGTGAAATGGCGCAGCAGGAAACCAACCGCAATATGGCCCAGCTAAATGAAGCCAACAAACTGCTGGTGGCCTTAAACCGGATAGGCACTACTGGAATTTCAGCACATGCCGAGCCTGGCAGCGTGATAGTTACCAATAATGGCAGCTTTTACCTGGCTATCAGTGCCGGCAGTTTAATACTCAATAATAAAACATATTTCGCAGTGTCGCCGGCATCGCCCGTGGGCAGCATGCTTACCGGTAAAAAAGCCGGGAGTGAGTTTACGCTGAATGGGAAATTATATAAAATAGAGTCGGTAGTTTAGGTGTTTGCGATAGATTTATGTTTGAAAAATAATTTTTTGTTACGTTAATATTAAAAAAATAAGGGTTAATCATTCTTTATATATTTATTTTATGAAAACACTATATTTTAAAAACAAAACGGATTGCCCTTTGTACTAACGTGTTGGCTTTTCTCATTTATTTCGTCAAAACCACGAAAAAAATAATTTTTTTTAAAATAAAAGCACTCATTCACATAAACATGCTGTAATCATCAAATATCTATTACTATATTTGATGTTAACAAAACGTGGGTAATTAACAAAGCACGCCCATTAAAAACTAAATATTAATGAACATATTCGTAGGAAGTCTTCCTTTTACTTTAGGGGAAGCCGATTTAAAACAGCTTTTCGAAGCTTATGGTGAGGTTAATTCCGTAAAAATTATTATTGACAGGGAATCAGGAAGAAGTAAAGGGTTCGGATTCATTGAGATGGCAGATGATGAGGCAGCTCAACAGGCTATAAGCAATCTAAACGGTTCTGAAGTTAAAGGAAGATCAATTGCAGTAAGCCAGGCAGAAGAGAAAAAACCAGGTGGTGATCGCAGAAGCAGTGGCGGTGGCTACGGCGGTGGTAACCGTGGTGGCGGTGGTTATGGTGGTGGCGGTAACCGCGGCGGCGGTGGCGGCGGCTATTCAAGAGACAACCGTGGCGGCGGCGGCAAAAGCTGGTAAAAATATAATCTAAATTAAAATACCGGATCAAAGTACCCGGTATTTTAATTTAGGTATTGCATCTGTAAATCTACCTTTCCGGAAAACTTTTTATTTAAGGATATTTTGCCTTACGCAAATTTCTATGTCCTGAAATTTCCTGAAAGATAGATTTTTATTATTGCATTTTTTGTGGCAGCCTTACCTCAAAGGTGGTGCCCGTACCTGGTTTTGAATAAATATTGATCGACCCTTTAAGGGATTCGATCAGGTGTTTTACCAACGCCAGCCCGAAACCGAAACCAGCCTCGCCGGTTGTTCCGTTTGAGGAAGTAGAATTTCCTTTCAGTATTTTTTCGATGCCTTTTTCATCGATGCCAACTCCATTGTCTTTTACCTGGATTTGCAGGATACTGATGTAGTCATTTACTTCCAGGCTTAGGTCAACCTCAACAAAACCACCCCGGGGTGTAAACTTTATTGCATTTGAGATCAGGTTGCCGGTTATTTGTAACAGCTTATTTCGGGCAAAAGGGATCTGTTCTGATTCGGACGAGGTTTTTACCGTAAGCAAAATGCTTTTGTTGCGGGCCTGCGGGATAAATAATCTCTCAATTTTATCTTTAAATACCAGTAGGTTAAATTCGGCCCCGTTAGATATGGGTTTGTGATCCTTTTTATTGGCGCTCAGGATCTCATCTGCAAGCTCAAGGATAGACCGACCGCTTTTATGGATCAGGTTTATAAATTCAAGCACCTCTTCTATCTGATTGTCTTCTCCCTGTTCACTGATGAGTTGGGCGAGACCTATAATACCGCTTAATGGCCCGCGGATATCGTGCGCTACCTTCTTTTGTGTTTCGTTGGCTTCTGAAAGCTTATTTTTTAGTTTGCCAATTACTTTCAGGTCTTTTAACCGGTTCACTATTTCATCGGCAATGATCTTTAAAAGTTCAACCTTTTCGGGCGTAAGCTCCTTAACGTTTTTATCAAGTACGCACAGAGCGCCGATATGATGATCATCGCTTACTTTGAGTGGTATGCCATAATAATATCTGAGTTTAGGTTCGTCGGTAACATAAAACTTATCTTTAAAACGCTCGTCATTTCGCAGGTCTTCCACCTCAAAGTACTCGCCATTTACAATAGTATACTGGCAAACCGACTCTTCGCGGGGCATTTGCTCAATTTCCAGTCCGTGGCCACTGATACTCCATTGGGTATAAGAGTCAATAAGGTTTACCAGCGAGATCTCGGTGCCGGTAACTTTGGCTGCCAGCTTGGCCAGGTCCTTAAAACTGTCTTTGTGTTCGATATAATCAAGGTCAAATTCCGACAGGCTCAGGAGCCTTTCCATTTCGTTATCAGGAATTGGTGGGACAGGCATATTAAATATATATTAGTAATTATTATATACGTGTTATTACTCGATAAGGTTCTACGGGTAATAGCAGATATGCATTAAATTTTAAGTAATTGTATGTTACATTATCATAAATTTATGCCGGTTAATCACTTTGGCCTGACAACTGAAACCCTGTCGCCGGCGTATTGTTTTAAAATGCAAATCAGCTTTTAATTAACGTAAAACTTTCACCCATGAAAAAACTACTCTTATTAACATTATTTATTGGCTTAGCTACCCTGACTTTTGCGCAACGCAAAGTAGTTTGCTGTAGCAACCCATCGGCAACACAACAGTTTGCCATGCTGGCTTCTAACCCGCAATTTAAAATGTCGCACAAAAATCCTTTGCCTATTCGCTTTCAAAGCAGTATTGGAGAGGCTATCACTTACAAAACATCCGACGGAAAGCAGGCTTCGGCATTTTTTATGAAGGCTAAAAAGCCTACCAATAATTATTTATTGGTGATACATGAATGGTGGGGCCTTAATGATTATGTAAAAAAGGAATCGGAAAAGCTATATAACGATCTTGGTAATGTTAATATCATCGACCTTGACTTGTATGACGGCAAAGTAGCAACTACCCGGGAAGATGCAGGCAAATTTATGCAGGCCGTAAATGATGACAGGGCGCGTGCTATTGTAAACGGGGCCATTGCGTATGCCGGGGCTAATGCGCACATCGCCACTATTGGCTGGTGCTTTGGCGGTGGCTGGAGCCTGCAAACCAGTTTACTTGCCGGTAAAAAAGCGGTAGCTTGTGTAATGTACTACGGTATGCCCGAGCAGGATGTTAATAAGCTAAAAACCTTAAACGCCGATGTGCTGGGGAACTTTGCCAATAAAGACCAGTGGATCAACCCAAAGGTGGTGGCCAAATTTGATGCTGATATGAAAGCTGCGGGGAAGAAAGTTTACCTGCACCAGTATGATGCAGACCATGGTTTTGCAAACCCAAGCAATCCTATTTATAACAGCGATGCTACCAAAGATGCGTATGCAAATACCTTAGTGTTTTTAAAAGCACGATTGAAGTAAACAAAACTAACCGTGTAGTGTTGTATGGGGCAAGCTTTGGCATGCCCCATTTTTTTGTAACATTGCATAAAATTTATCTACTTGACACGTTCTGCAAAAAAGGTTGTTTCGTATCTTCTTAAGGCCGGTATATTAATTGTTGCAGGGTGGTTTATTTACCGGCAGTTCAATAAAAAGAATAACGACCTAAAGCAGTTTGAGCATTTCGCATCGCAAATAAGTACTACGCATGTTGTTATTGTGATGGGGCTGGTTGTTTTATTGATGTTTTTGAACTGGTTCCTGGAAGCGCTTAAATGGCGCTATGTAACCAAAACATTGATCAATATTAGTTTGTGGGAAGCCGTTGAGGCTGTTTTTTGCGGGCTTACCTGGGCTGTAACCACACCTAACCGGCTGGGTGAATATGGAGGGCGCGTTATGTTTTTACCTCCCCGCAAACGTGTTCCTGGTATTTTTGCCATGGGGGTAGGTTCATTTAGCCAGGGTTCGGTTACCAATGTTTTGGGGGTGATAGCCATGATATGGTTTGTTGCCAATTACATCCATACCAATTTGGCCCTGGCATGGAGCGTGACGGCTGTTTGCGCAATCATCGTAGCTATGCAGCTGGTATTTTATTTTAATATAAACTGGGCTGTCACTTTGCTTGACAGGGTTCCCTTCATCAAAAAATATCACCGCTTTTTTGAGGTAATGGGGCGGTACCATACTCATGAACTTATCAAGATCATGGGCTTTAGTATAGCCCGTTACCTTACCTTCTCGTTGCAGTATTTCCTGGTGTTCCAGATGTTGGTACCGGGTATGAATATCGGGGCTATGATGATGATGCTGACGTTATTTTTCCTGGTATCATCTGCTATCCCATCGCTTGATCTTTTTGATATCGGCGTACGTGGTTTTACCGCTTCGCACTTGTTTGTGTACGTAACAGATCAAAATATTGCCGTAATAGCCGGCGTATCGTCAATATGGCTTATTAATTTATTTATTCCTGCTATTTTAGGATCGTTGTTCGTTTTAAAACTCAAATTCTTTGACCGCGCTGATTAGTATTATTTCGTTATTTTCCATAGGGCTTTATGCGCTGTTGCTCATTTATCTGCGGATTGGCTGGGCAAAGGTAACGATGCCCCCCGTTGTTGCCGATTCG
>NZ_DASVOB010000523.1:0-4756 GCF_036383575.1 Mucilaginibacter sp. | reverse complement strand
ATCGAGCCCCATAACGGCCACGCCAACCCGGGGGCAGGGAACAGCTTCTTTTAAGGCGATGGCTACCTTTTTGGCAAATAACTGCAAGCCGGTATAGGTGTCGTCATCCAGATCAAAAAGATAATCAACCTCCTTTTTAGGAATCACCAGCAGATGTCCTTCTGTAAGCGGAAAAATATCTAAAAAAGCCAGAAAATCATCGTTCTCGGCAACTTTATAAGCGGGGATCTCGCCTGCAACTATTTTTGAAAAGATGGTCATGGTGGGTGAGTGGTTGATTGTGTTGATTGGGTGAGTGGTTGGATTTTGTATAGTCAGGTGAGTAGTTAATTGGAAATCCGGATAAAACCATTCTCCTAATCAACTACTCACCTAATCAACTATCTACTTATTTCCAGGATCTCAAATTCAATTTTACCTGCAGGTACGGTGATCTCAGTTTTTTCGCCAACCTTTTTACCAAGTAGGCCTTTAGCTATTGGCGATGCTACTGATATTTTACCGGTTTTTAAGTCGGCTTCGCTTTCTGATACCAGTTGGTAGCTCATGGTAGCACCATTTTTCAGGTTCTTGATCTTAACAACAGATAAAGCCAGTACTTTTGAAGTATCTATCTTTGATTCATCAAGCAGGCGGGCGTTTGCCAAAGTTTCCTGCATCTGTGCAATTTTAGCCTCATGTAAACCCTGTGCTTCCTTTGCTGCATCGTACTCAGCGTTTTCCGAAAGGTCGCCTTTATCACGTGCCTCAGCAATAGCTTTTGATATATCGGAACGGCCGGTTGTTTTTAATCTTTGTAGTTCCTCTTTTAATTTTTCTAAACCTTCCTTGGTATAGTATGATACCTCTGCCATAACGCAAAAATTAATTAATATTTATTACTGTTGGTTATCCAAAAAAAACCGCCCTTCCCCATTTATAAGAAAGGACGCAACGCTTATAAAAGCAAACAAGACTATGTAAGCCTGCTGCCTGCATAGTCTTGCCTTTTTGGTATTTAACGAAGATAAGTGATTTAAGTTTTATAATCCAAATTTTTGAGGTGGGAATTTTATTGTGCTTATGATATTTTATTTTTATCAAACATTAACATTGCCGTAACTCAAAGTTCTTATTGCCACCTGTTTATGTTTAAGTATCCAGACTTTTTTCAAGCCGCTCTATATTAATGGCTATAGTCGCCTTATCATTTGCAGATGTAGCCAGTTTCATAGCTGTTTCGTAATGTTGCAATGCTTTTTGGTTATCTATGCCGGTATACAGGTTTCCCAATAGCGAATAATAAAAATGGTTATTGCTCAGGTTCAGTTTTTCGGCTTCGGCTATTGCAACTGGTTTGCCGTTTGTTTTGGCAAGGGCGAAGGTGCGGTTAAGCGCGGCTATAGGCGAATATTCCATAATAAGGAGGTTATTGTATAGCTGCAATATATTCTCCCATTTTTCGGCAGTATCTTCTTTAATGGTATGCCAGTAGGCGATGCCGGCTTCCAGGTGATATTTAGTTAAAGTTGTTCCGGTTGAGGCCTGGTTTAGGTAATAGATGCCTTTATTAATTAGATCCCTGTCCCAAAGTGATTCATCCTGGTCTTCATAAAGGATCACGGCACCATTATCATTGGTGCGGGCTTCAAACCGTGATGCATGGAAACACATCAGCGCAAACAAAGCGTTCGCTGCCGGGGTATTGGTGGCAGGGTTTTCTATAAGCAGGTAATTAAGCCGCATGGCCTCGGCGCAAAGGTCCTGGCGCAGCGTGATGTTTTGAGAGATGGAGTAATACCCCTCAGAAAACAGCAGGTAAATAGTTGTTAAAACAGTTTCCAGTCTGTTGCCGATCTCATTCAGCGTTGGCTGTTTGATCTGGATGCCATCTTCCTTCAGTTTTTCTTTTGCGCGGTTTATCCGTTTGTATATAACTTCTTTGTTTGCTAAAAAGGCATCGGTAATTTCCTGTATGCCGAAACCGCAAAGCAGGTTTAGGGCAAGCGCCACCTGCGATTCGGCCGAGATAACCGGGTTACAAACTGTAAAGATCATGGCCAGTTGGCTATCTGCAATGTTTTTGGTGGAAAGGTCGATCTCTATTTCTCCGGTGCTATCGGTGGTATATATTATTTCGGGCGAAAGTTTTTGCTTAAAAATGGTATCCCGTTTCAGGTAGTTTTTGGTTTTATTTTTAGCCACGGTATAAAGCCAGGCTGTCGGATTATCCGGCAATCCTTTCAGGCTCCAGTTTTCGGTAGCCGACAGGAAAGTATCGCTCACAATATCTTCGGCAATTTCAATATGTTCGATACCGAAAAGACGGCAAAGTACAGCTGCAATTTTGCGGTATTCGGTACGAAACAGGTGAGGTAGAAGCTCTTTAGGTTGCATAGGTAAATAAAAATGCCTTTGTAAAAGTACAAAGGCATTTTTGTTTTATACAGAAGGAATGGCCATTCGCACTTCAACCGTGGCGCCCCATTGCAATGCAGGGCAACCTTTGGCAATTTCAACGGCATCTTCATAATCTTCGGCCCTGATCATGAACAGGCCGCCAATTGATTCTTTAATTTCGGCATAAGGGCCATTGATCACCGTGTTTTGTTTGATCACCCGGCCATCGCCATCCCAGCGTTTTGGTTGGCCAACCAGTTTGTTTTGGGCCGCGATACCGCCTATCCAATCCTGGAAAGGTTTGATAGCCGCCTGCATTTGCTCGGGCGAAGGGCTGGCATCCTTACTTTTCAGATCCCTGTGGATCACTAACAAAAACTCATTCATAAGGTTATGTTTTAATGTTGTAATATAAGCTGTTTATGCAAACTGACCAACCTGGTAAGTACCCGGTGTGTTAGGGAACGACAGGTTAATGCGGTTCCAGGTGTTAATAGTAGTAACGGAGAGGGTAAGATCGATCAGTTCTTCATCGCTGAACTGAGCCTTGGCTGTAGCATATACTTCATCGGTTACATGGTAGGCGGTAACGGCTTCTGCCCAGGCAAAGGCAGCCCGTTCGCGGTCGGTATAATAAGGAGATTCTTCCCAGGCGCTTAGTCCATATAAACGTTGTTCGGTCTCGCCTTTAGCACGGGCATCCTTATAATGCATATCAAGGCAATAAGCACATTTATTGATCTGGGATACCCTGAAATTTACCAGCTCAAGAAGTGATGACTCAAGTGGCGATTTTTTAAGATATGCGCTGATGCCGAATAATGGTTTTAAAGCGTTTTGGCCTTTCTCCCACATGTTGATTCTCTGTTCCATTTTGTTTTAAATTTTTGTTGTTAAAACCTAATGACAACCATGCTCTGTGGATTGGACAAAATGGAAAAAAAAAAATTTTTATTTTTTTGGATGAGGGTTAAACGCAGATGAAATTCATTGTAGAGACGCATTTTATAAATCTTTTGTTTTGCAAGTTGAAGATGTAATTATGCACCTTTACATTATTGTTTGTATTATAAATACCTATCTTTCCTTCATGGCCTTACCCAATATTTTCACTGTACAGGTAGCTGATGATGTGATCAGCCGCATTAACAAGCTTACTCCGCAAACCTCGCCCGGATGGGGGGAAATGAATGCTGCACAAATGCTGGCTCATTGCTGTGTATCATATGAACTGGTGTATGAAGATAAGCATCCTAAGCCCGGGGCCTTTATGAAGCTGATCCTGAAAATGCTGGTTAAAAATAAAGTAGTGAGCGAAGTACCTTATAAACGCAGCAGTCCCACTGCACCTGCTTTCATTATAACAGGCGAGCGGGATTTCGCAACCGAAAAAGAACGGTTGATCGGTTATATTCGCAAAACGCAGCAATTGGGCGAAAGCGCTTTCGATGGCCGTGAGTCGCATTCATTTGGTACGTTAACGCTTACCGAGTGGAATAATATGTTTTACAAACATGTTGATCATCACCTTACCCAGTTTGGTTGCTAATAAGCTGTTTAAATTTTGTTTGAGAAGTTTTTATGTAGAGACGCATCACATGCGTCTCCCATAGGACAAGCCGCTTCGTAATTATTAGCTCCAGGAATTTGCCTGCGGGAGACGCATGTGATCGGTCTTTACATTTTAACACAATTAAATTTAAACAACGTCTAATAACCTATTTGAAAATGCAGGTTCTTCATCCGGCAGATTTTTGTTTACTTAGCAAATCAGGTTCCTGCACTCAACCTGGTTTACTACTATGGAAAAACTAAATCCCGGAATCCTTAAAACCAAACAACATTTTGAAATTCTTGACGGCCTGCGGGGAGTAGCGGCTATAGCTGTTGTTACCTTCCATTTTATGGAGATCGTTTACTCCGATTACAGCAAGGATTTTATAGGCCACGGTTTCCTGGCGGTTGATTTTTTCTTTTGCCTGTCGGGCTTTGTAATTGGCTATGCCTATGACGACAGAATAGGCAAAATGGGCATTAAGGAATTTTTTAAGTCGAGGTTCATCAGGCTGCACCCGCTTGTTATCATAGGCTCGGTATTGGGCTTGTTAGGTTTTTTATTTGATCCCCTCGCTACTCAGCCTATAGCCCGCAGCGCGGGCAGCATATTGCTGTTATTTCTTAGTTCGATATTCATGATCCCGAACCCGGGGATGACCGAGCGGTATTTTAACCTGTTTGGTTTCAATGCGCCCGCATGGTCGTTATTTTGGGAGTATGTAGCCAATATTGTGTATGCGCTTGTGCTTTACCGCCTTGCCCGGCGCTATTTGATAATGCTTGTCGTGATCTCGGCGGTGGGTATCTGCTATGTGGCCGG
>NZ_DASVOB010000522.1:0-4740 GCF_036383575.1 Mucilaginibacter sp. | reverse complement strand
ATCTGGTGTAGGATCCCAGCTTCAGTTGCCACGATAAATTCCTTATCAGCCCTGGCACCTGCATATTTCAAAATTCCGGTTGTTGAACCAACATAATCGGCCATTTCCAATATAACATCCTCGCATTCAGGGTGCGCAAGTAATTTTGCTCCTGGGTGTCTTTCTTTCAACTTAGTGATCTTTTCTCTCGAAAATATCTCATGAACCATACAAGCACCATTCCACAATACCAGGTCGCGACCGGTTTTTTTGGCTACATATGCACCAAGGTTTTTATCAGGCCCAAAGATGATCTTCTGATCCTTTGGCAAACTTTCTACGATCTGTACCGCGTTGCTTGATGTGCATACAATATCACTTAAAGCTTTCAATTCGGCCATGCAGTTTACATAAGTGATCACCAGGTGATCAGGATAGTTATCCTTAAACTTTTTAAACAAGTGAGGCGGACAACTATCTGCTAATGAACAACCTGCCTTTGCATCCGGCAGCAAAACCTTCTTTGTTGGCGACAGGATCTTGGCTGTTTCGGCCATGAAATGCACACCCGCAAAAACAATAATGTCGGCATCCGTTTTGGCAGCTTGTTGGGATAATCCCAAACTATCGCCAATGTAATCGGCAATATCCTGGATGTCGCCATCCTGGTAATAGTGCGCCAGGATCACCGCATTTTTTTGCTTTTTTAATTTTTCAATTTCAGCGAAAAGATCAAGCGTCGGATCAATTTTTTCATCCACGTATCCTTTCAGATTTATTTCTTCGAAGGTATTCATTTCCACAATTCAAATAATAACAACTACTTTTTAATTAAAATAAAACTATTGTTTATTAGGGTGTTGGTAATGTGCAAAAGTCGGAGTAATTTTTGTTTTAAAAATTAGTTTTCACAATTTATTAACACTTATAAACACTTTTCCACCATTCAGCCTACTGATTTTTAGATATCTATGACAATCAATTTTTATTTGAAAAAGTTTTATGTTGATATTTTCAGGGTTGACAAAATGTTAGCTTTATGACTAAAGTGTCGTAAAAGTCGCTCAAAAAATATTGATATTCGACACGAGAAAGGGAGTTATACACATTGTAAACTATTTTTCACTTTTTGTTTACATAAACTTAACAGGTTTTACAGCTGTTATTAACATTAGTACTACTTTTACACACATTCATCTAAAATATGACCCGAAATGTTGATTTCCTTGTAGTGGGTTCAGGGATAGCCGGACTAAGTTTTGCGCTCAAAGCTGCGAAGCATGGTAAGGTTCTGATAGTTACCAAGTCGAACGAAGACGAATCCAACACCAAATATGCCCAGGGAGGGGTTGCGGTGGTTGTGGATAAAAAAGAAGATTCTTTTGAAAAACATATCCAGGATACCTTAATAAGTGGTGATGGCCTTTGCGACCGTGAAGTTGTTGAAGCGGTTGTTAAAGAGGGCCCAGCCCGCATTAACGAAATAATTGATTACGGAACCAATTTCGATAAGACCAATGAGGGTGTTTATGACCTGGCAAAAGAGGGCGGACATTCCGAATTTCGGGTGTTACATTATAAAGATGTAACTGGTTGGGAGATAGAGCGTTCGCTTTTGGAGGAAATTCATAAAAACCCTAATATTGAGATACTTACGCATTATTTTGCGGTTGATTTAATTACGCAGCACCACTTGGGTGAGCTGGTAGGTAAATCAAGTACTGATATCACCTGCTTTGGAATCTACGCTTTTAACACTGAAACAAAAATTGTTGAGAAGATCCTTTCGAAGGTTACGGTAATGGCAGCTGGTGGTGCCGGGCATATTTATGCGGTTACCACCAATCCGACTATTGCAACAGGCGATGGTATAGCTATGGTGTACCGTGCAAAAGGTAAAGTGCGTAATATGGAGTTTATGCAATTCCACCCAACGGCTTTATATAACCCGGGCGAATATCCTTCGTTCTTAATATCAGAGGCGGTACGTGGCTTTGGTGGCGTATTGAAACGTACCAATGGTGAGGAATTTATGCATGAATATGATGAGCGGAAATCATTGGCGCCACGTGATATTACTGCAAGAGCTATTGATGCCGAGATCAAGAAATCGGGTGAGGACTTTGTTTATTTAGATGTAAGGCATCGCAGTAAGAAAGACATCCTGAACCATTTCCCTAATATTTATGCCAAATGCCTGGAAATTGGGATAGACATGACCAAGGATATGATCCCTGTTGCACCGGCCTGTCATTATATGTGTGGAGGTATTTTGGTTGATCATGTTGGGCAGTCGTCGATATTAAGGTTATATGCCTGCGGCGAATGTTCTTCAACAGGCCTGCATGGTGCTAATCGTTTAGCTTCCAATTCATTATTGGAGGCTTTGGTTTTTGCACATCGTATTTATGAAGATGCTATAGTTAGGTTTGAAAATAATGTGATCCCTGATAATATCCCTGACTGGGATGAGAAAGGTGTACAGCTTTCCAATGAAGATATCCTGGTTACGCACAACGTGCGCGAAATGCAAAAGCTGATGAATGATTATGTGGGTATAGTACGCTCAGATTTCAGGCTTGACAGGGCTTTACGCAGATTGAAATTATTGTATGAAGAAACAGAGGATTTCTACAAGAAAACAAAGCTATCTGTTAAACTATGCGAGCTGCGTAATTTGATCCAGGTATCGTTTATTGTAGTAAAATCGGCTATGTTACGTAAAGAAAGCAGGGGGTTGCATTATACCACTGATTATCCTGAGCATGCTGAACAGATACAGGATACGGTGTTTTAAAAAGAAATTATAAACGATAGTCATTGCGAGGTACGAAGCAATCCCCAAAATACAGAGCGGCTATGCAAGTAGCCCTGTACAGTTCGCGATTGCTTCGTACCTCGCAATGACGATTTTTAAGAAAAGTTTTGATTTGAGCGAAAAACGGGATTCGAACCCGCGGCCTTCAGTTTGGGAAACTGACGCTCTACCGACTGAGCTATTTTCGCTTATTTGATATCCAAACATAAAGAAAATTATTTAAATCGCTAATTCACTAAATCAATAATTCGCTAACTAATTAAACTATGCCTGTTATACTGCCAGTTAAAGGTAAAAGCCCTGTTTGGGGTAATGATTGTTTTATTGCCGAAAATTGTACCATAGTAGGGGATGTGGTGATGGGCGATAATTGCTCGGTATGGTTTAATGCCGTGATCAGGGGCGATGTACATTATATTAAAATAGGAAATAACACCAATATCCAGGATGGTGCTGTAATTCATGCTACCTACTTAAAAGCCCCAACTAACATAGGCAACAGCGTTTCTATAGGGCATAATGCGCTTGTACACGGCTGTACTTTGCATGACCATACTTTGATAGGTATGGGTGCCATTGTGATGGATCACGCGGTTGTAAATGAGTTTGTGATCATTGCTGCAGGTGCTGTAGTACTGGAGAATACTATTTGTGAGTCAGGCTATTTATACGCCGGCATTCCTGCAAAAAAGATAAAGCCCCTTACCGATGAGCAAAGGGCTATGTTGAAGCAGTTGCCTCAAAATTATATCATGTACTCCGGCTGGTTTAAGGAGTAATCCGCTCTTTAGGAATGGTGACTGGTTCTTCAGCTTCCCAGTTTGGTCTTAGGGTGATGAGTTTTTCATTTAACCAGATATTTTCGGGCTGTCGCTTTAACTTTACGTTACCACTATCCCATTTGCCGTTTTTATTTTCATCGTAAATGATCCTTATATAGTATTTGGCAGCCAGGATCCCTTTGTATACCAACGAGGTGTTTTTGGTAATAGGATCGCTTTGAATTAGTTTTTTGTCCTCGCCTAAAAGCTCAACTACATATGCTTTGGCAGTATCGGGTACAGTGAGCTTTACGGTGAGCTGGCTATAATTATCCAGCTTATTGATCTGGAATTTTTTAGTTAGTCGTTTATTCTTATCGCCATAAATATCGGTCAATGCGCCTTCGTTAATTATCAACTCATACTTGCTGGTTTCGCGCCAGCGATATTTTAAATTAAGCAGTTTATAGTTGCCTGTATCTTTTTGCAGGGTATAATCGCTCGTGGCTACCGAATCTTCATTCAATGTAATTTGTGATTGGTCAAAGTTTTCGATAGGGATGCTTGCGGTAATTACCAAATTGCTGCCTGGCTTTAATTTGCTGTCGTTACCAATATTGTAACTTGTTGTTACAGTACGTGTAAAGCTTTCATTTTTACGTTTTAACTGGTAAATGGTATCAATTGCTTTGCCTTTATCAAATATGGCTACACGCAGGGAGTCAAAATTCATATTGCGCAAATAAACAGAGGCCGTATCCTTTGTACGCGAAAATGATACCTGTTTCTTGTTATCAATATCTGTAGGGTAGATGACTTTGATAGCCGGTTGCGTCAACCCTTTATTAAATACCAATAATAATTTTCCATCGCTGTCAAAACGTTTTTCGGATACCCTGAATTTTTCGGGATCCTGTTTGAAAAGGTTCAGTTGAATGTTCGAGGTATCTGATCTGAGATGGATTGGTTTTTTAAGGAATGCGATCAGTTCTTCATCGCGGTTAAAAATTTTATCCGGGCTGGCTTCTTTTAAGGCATAAATGCGGTAGTCATCTTCACGCAAATTATTCAACGCAAAATTTCCTGACGAGTCAGTGAGTGCAAAGATAGAAGGTTTCTTTTTTCCGAAGAGGGTGTCCTGCTTTACGGGGAAGAGGAAGACCAGTACGTCCTTCTCTTTTT
>NZ_DASVOB010000521.1:0-3944 GCF_036383575.1 Mucilaginibacter sp. | reverse complement strand
CTGGTTGATGATGCACATGGTTTTGGTACCATGGGTAAAACAGGTGCCGGTACACATGAGGAGCAGGATTGCTTGAACGAGGTGGATGTGTATTTCGCTACCTTTGCCAAATCAATGGCGGGCATTGGTGCTTTCGTTGCTGCCGATCAGGATATTATCCATTACCTGCGTTATAATATGCGTTCACAAACTTTTGCCAAAGCATTGCCAATGCCTATGGTATTAGGTTTGAAAAAACGCTTCGAAATGTTGAAATCACAGCCCGAGCTTCGCGAAAAATTATGGCAGATCGCTAATGCTTTGCAGGCAGGTTTAAGAGAGCGTGGTTTTGATCTTGGTGCTTCAAATACCATGGTTACCCCGGTATTTTTAAAAGGTGATCTGTACGAAGCAACCGCTTTAACCCGCGACCTTCGCGAGAATTATGGTATCTTCTGTTCAATAGTAGTGTACCCGGTTATTCCTAAAGGTTTAATTGTACTGAGGTTGATCCCAACTGCGGCACATAGTTTAGATGATGTACAGCGCACCCTTGATGCTTACAGCGCGATTGGCGAAAAGCTGAAAGCCGGTTATTACAAAGAGAATAAACTGGAGATTGCTTAATAGCATATCCGGCAAATAACAAAGATAGCCCCGGAGATGATCCGGGGCTTTTTTGTATTTTAGAATTTGATGTAGAGACGCATCACATGCGTCTTCCGTGTGTAAAGCCACTCCCGCAGTTGTTGGTGTTGTCATCAACAACTGTTTGAACCTTCGCGTATCCGTAATGTAATACCAAGAGCATGGCGTAGAGTTGTTGGTGGCAACACCAACAACGGCGAGGGAATTTTTTGACCGTGTTATGTAATGCGATATTTTAAAATTCGTGTGATTCGATTTAATTCGAAAAATTAGTGAAAGTATTTCTTCAAAAACCTTGATAAAACGTTTCCTAAATTATTTTAGCAAGCTTTTTTGTTTAACTAAAACGCTTTTCTATTTTTACGCCTACCATATCAAAACCATGAAATTAAGCAGACGACATTTTATAAAAATTAACGGCGTTGCAGCCGCCGGTATCGGTTTAGGGTTAACTCCTGCATTTGCTTCGGCAGCGGCCCCGGCTTTTGAAAGCCAGCGCCCAAAACTGGCCGACCGTAAATTCACCAGCAAGGCTGTTGAAGCCATCATTAAAAAAGTTAAGGCTGATATTAAAGATCCTGAAGTTGCCTGGCTTTTTGAAAACTGCTACCCAAACACTTTAGATACTACGGTAAACTATTCTGAAAAAGACGGTAAGCCCGATACATTCGTGATCACCGGCGATATTAACGCCATGTGGATGCGCGATTCGTCGGCACAGGTTTGGCCGTACTTGCCGCTCATCAAAAATGATCCGGTACTTAAAAAGCTGATCCAGGGAGTATTGAGCCGCCAGGCTAAATGCGTGATCATTGACCCTTATGCCAATGCCTTTAACGAAGGGCCAACCGGCAGTGAGTGGGACAGCGACCGCACTACTATGAAACCTGAATTGCATGAGCGCAAATGGGAGATCGACTCACTTTGCTACCCGGTAAGGTTGGCTTACAACTACTGGAAAATTAGTGGCGATAGCAGCTTCTTCGACGAAAACTGGCAAAAAGCCGGCAAGATCATCCTTGCTACTTTTAAAGAGCAGCAACGTAAGGATGGTAAAGGGCCATACTTTTTCCAGCGCAAAACTGAGACACAAAGTGATACCGCGCCAAACAGGGGGTATGGCAACCCGGTTAAACCAGTTGGTTTAATTTGCTCAATCTTCCGCCCTTCAGATGATGCTACCATTTACCCATTCCTGATTCCGTCAAATTACTTCGCGGTAGCAAGCTTAAACCAAATGGCCGAAATGTACAACACCATAGGTCATGATAACGCTACTGCCGATGCCTGCAAAGCGTTGGCTGCTGAAGTTCAGGCAGCTCTTAAGCAATATGCTATTGGCCACCATCCGCAATTTGGGCAAGTAATTCCGTTTGAGGTGGATGGTTACGGAAACCAGTTGTTTATGGACGATTCGAACGTGCCAAGCCTGCTGGCTTTGCCTTACCTTGATTCGGTAAAAGTTGACGATCCGCTGTATCAAAGCACCCGTAAATTTGTGTTAAGCGATAGTAACCCTTACTACTTTAAAGGAACTGCTGCAGAAGGCATTGGCGGTCCGCACGTTGGCATTGGCTACATCTGGCCAATGGCAATCATTATGCGTGGTATTACTTCAACAGATAAAGCGGAGATTGTACAGTGTATCAAATGGCTGAAAAGCACCCACGCGGGCACTGGTTTTATGCACGAATCCTTCAATAAAGATGATGCAAAGGACTTTACCCGTAAATGGTTTGCCTGGGCTAACACATTATTTGGCGAATTGATACTGAAAGTACACGAGCACTACCCAGATATACTACAGCAGACTTTTTAAACCTGTTAAATATATTAATACTTAATAGTATTTAAAATACGACGTTTGGATTGTATAGATTACTATAAATATTATTTATAGTAATCTATGATTTGTATTTTAATTATTAATGAAGCTTATTTAAAAGTATAAGTTTGATTTAAACTTTTTAATAAAAAATAAACGAGGGCTAATAAACTTAAAGGGTTAAAAATGTGGAAAAAAACCACTGCCAAGGCCGTATTTTTCGGCTTCAAAAGTTTTTAATTAACAAAAAACATTTTAGCTTAGCTTAATTAAAACAATAAACCTCAAAATTTAAAAGGAGTAATTAAATGAAAAAATTTACTGAAGTAAAAGAGCTTGTAGCAGCTTTAGAGGCCGACGCCGATAAATTCTACAATAAAGGAAACAGCGCTGCCGGTACACGTGTACGTAAAGGCATGCAGGATCTTAAAAACCTGGCACAGGCAATCCGCCTTGAGGTTCAGGAAGCTAAGAATAAAGAGGCTTAGTAAGATTTTTATCATCTTATTCCAATAAAAAACCCGGTTCATGGACCGGGTTTTTTATTTATCGAAAGTTTTTCGGGGTTATAAAAAAGCGTCATTGCGAGGAACGAAGCAATCCCCGATTTGCAGAGCGGCTAAATAAGTCTGCCCTGTATAGTTTGGGATTGCTTCGTTCCTCGCAATGACGTGAAGTAGATAGGTCCTTATAAATTATTACGCCTTTACCGCTACCGGCGCCAGTTTTTTAAGCTCCCCGGCGATAGCGTCGGCAGTTTTTTCGCTTACCTGTACCAGGGGTAACCTTACTGTATCGCCGCAGATGCCTAATTGCTTTAAAGCGGTTTTAACACCGGCAGGGCTTCCATCGGAAAACATCAAACGGGTAAACTCTATCAGGTTAAAATGCGCTGCGTGTGCGCCTTTGTAATCGTTATTAAGCAAGAGCCTTACCATATCAGATAACTGGCGAGGCAGCGCATTACCGATAACCGATATCGCGCCAACGCCGCCCAAAGCCATCATTGGTAGGGTAACCGGATCATCGCCTGAGATAAACAGGAAATCTTCAGGTTTATCACGCATCAATTGATTAAACAGATCAAAATTACCTGATGCCTCTTTAATGCCGATAATGTTTTTAAACTCTTTTGCCAGGCGCACAGTTGTCTCTGCGCTAACAGTGCTGCCTGTGCGGCTTGGTACGTTATATAGTATTATCGGCAGTTTGCTGTTTTGCGCTATTGCTTTATAATGCTGATAAATACCCTCCTGGGTAGGTTTGTTATAATGCGGACTTGCTGAAAGTATAGCATCATAACCATCAATATCGAACGATTTTATTTGCTCAACAACCTCATGAGTATTATTACCGCCTATACCGGCTACCAGGCCAACGCGCTTATTTACCACTTCGGCAGTGAAAGCCCAAACTTGCTTTCGCTCAGCCTCGCTCAATGTGGCGCTTTCGCCGGTTGTACCTAACGATACCAGGTATTCCACCCCGCCAT
>NZ_DASVOB010000520.1:0-12591 GCF_036383575.1 Mucilaginibacter sp. | reverse complement strand
AGATGCCCTTAAGCTGCAGGAGCTTGGCTGCTTTGGCATAGTACTGGAAAAGATCCCGGCTAAACTGGCACAGGAAGTATCCGAAAGCCTCCAGATCCCAACTATTGGTATTGGTGCCGGTCAGCATTGCGACGGACAGGTATTGGTAATTCATGATATGCTGGGAATTAACAAAGGCTTTAAGCCACGTTTTTTACGCCAGTACTCCAACCTATATGATATTATGCACGACGCTATCAAAAATTACAATAGCGACGTAAAAAGCAACAGCTTCCCTAACGAGAAGGAACAATATTAAGCCTCACCCAACCCTCTCCTGAAGGAGAGGGCTATTAAAAATAAAACTTCCGGACATTCCGACTTTCGGACTTCCGGACTAACTAAACAAATGGCCCGCCCTGAATTTAATTATAGCAGTAACGATATTACCGATAAGGATGTTCTTTATGAGGACAACCACCTTATTGGCATAAACAAGCGCGCGGGCGATATTGTGCAGGTTGATGAAACAGGCGACGAGCCTTTGGATGAAAAGGTTAAAAAATACATCGCCCAAAAATACAGCAAGCCCAACGGTGCATTTTTAGGTGTAGTGCACCGTTTGGACAGGCCAGTAAGCGGTGTGATCCTTTTTGCTAAAACCAGCAAAGCGCTCGACCGTATCAACAAAATGTTTAAAGCCCGCGAAATGCATAAAACTTATTATGCAGTAGTGCGCAAAAAACCATTTCCCGAAGAGGGCACCCTGGTACACTGGTTGGTAAAAAATTCACAAAAAAATGTAACCAAGGCCCATGACCGCGAAGTGCAGGGAAGTTTACGATCAGAACTGAGTTATAAACTGGTTGGTGAATTAAATGGCTATTATTTAATTGAGGTTGACCCGATAACAGGCCGCCCGCACCAGATCAGGGTGCAGCTTTCAACCTTGGGATGCCCTATTGTGGGCGATAACAAATATGGTTATCCCCGTGGTAGCTTACGCAAAAGCATTTGTCTGCATGCCCGCAAACTTACTTTTGTACACCCGGTGAAAAACGAGCCTGTCGCCATTATCGCCCCTGTACCACGTGATGGTTTTTGGGAAAAATTTGAAGGGATGATGGTGGGTTGATTGGTGTGTAGTGCCCTCCGCTGCCGCAAGTGTCCTCACTTGTGGCTCACATTAGGACAATCAACTTTCATAACTTAGCATAATGCCCACAAGCGAGGACGCTTGCGGTAGCGATGAAAACACCAACCACAAGTTAAATCCATATCATTCCCTAAATCACATATTAACCACCTCATTCCAAATCCCCTCATCAACCGGAACACCTTCCCTTAAATTCTTCCCTCTTGTTCTTAAAGCTCCTTCTCCGGGATAAGAGATCGAAGCACCTTCATATTCGGGCAAACTGGTTTTGGTATACTCAATAATTTCATTGATCAGAGTTTCTGTTTGTTCAGTACTATCGGGTTTGATGCAAATAAACACCTGCGATATGCCTGTTTCATGTTCACTTTTGGTGATCTCTGCGGTTGAGTTACCTCCGCTTAATATGGTTGCCAATATATCCAGTACTAACGATAAACCTGATCCTTTCCAAAACCCAACAGGTAGCAATCGCTGCGATTTTAATATAGCAGCGGCATCAATACTAAGCTTTCCCTCATCGTCATAACCACCCGGCAGCGGAAGCGGTTCGTTATTATTAGCCTCATATTGCTTTAATTTCCCCACAGCATATTGGGATATGGCCATATCTAAAACAACAGGCCCATTTTTACGGGGCACAGCAATAACCAAAGGATTATTACCAAGCCGTGGACTAACACCTCCCCAGGGTGGCAGGTTAGCAATGGTATTGGTAAAAGAAATACTGATAAAACCGGCTTCTGCAGCCTGCCAGCCATAAGTGCCCCCACGCATCCAATGATTAGTATTTTTTATTGCCACACAGCCAATGCCATTCTCCGTGGCAAGCTCCATTGCCCTGTTCATGGCAAAGCGGGCATTTAATACTCCGGGGCCGAGATTACCGTCCCATCGTTCAATGGCCCCGAAGGCGCTTAACTTAACAGGATCGGCATTAATATTTATAAGACCATCTTTAACATATTTAACAAAAACCGGGAACCGGTTTAAGCCATGCGTATAAACTCCGTCCCTGCTATTTTCGGCAAAAACAGTAGCTATAATTTCAGCTTTCCCTTCAGCAAAGGCAAGTTCTGATAGCACTCTTTTAAATTCTCCTTTAAGTTTTTCAAATGGAACGCGCATAGAGTTTGAAATAAATTTAATTTATAACGTTTATTACAGTGTACTGATGCAAGGTAATCAACCATAATTTATAATTTTGCCTTTAATTAAATGAAAAGAACTCCGCTGTTGTTTTTCCTGTTTGTAGTAAGCATTGCGCTGATCGTTAATTCATGCAAGAAAGATAACTTGAGCCACATACCCGGATTACTCGCCGGAAAATGGCAATTGGCCTCCATAACCGTCACTAACTATGTTGGCGACGCCCAGGTTTCGTTAGACACTTTAAATCAAACCTGCACCATTATTCAGCGTTTTACATTTAATGCTGATAATTCATGTAATTACACCAACTTTCAATGCAGTGCCGATTCGACGGTGGGCCGGTGGTCGCTTTCGGATAATAAATTATTTTTAATTTCGGATATGGTTTGTAAAGATAGCACCAAAGCATCTGGGGGGACCTCAAAGCCATTTGCAAACAGTAAAATAGTTACTTTAGGTACATATTCGCTGGTATTGGAAACGGGGGATGTTGAGCCCAATTATTCGGCAACAAAAAAACGACGCATTATGCGTTACGGGTTTATCAGGCAAAAAGCAGCTGCAACCCAGTAACATAAAATAGTTTTAAATTGTAAAATGGTTTTATTATAATAGTTTCAATACCAAGTAAACAATTAGCCCGATGAAACTATTATAGCTTCATCTCCGTTGAAAAACATATTATCGATGAAAAAAAGAATTGCCATTTTCGCTTCAGGTTCCGGCTCAAACGCTCAAAAATTAATGGAGCATTTTAAACGCAATGCCGATGCCGAAGTTGTGCTGATACTCACCAATAACCCGCAAGCTTACGTTTTACAACGTGCCGATAACTTTGAAGTGCCATCACACATTTTTGGCCGCCACGAATTTTATGAAACCGACGGTGTTATCCGCCTGTTAAAAAACTTACAGGTCGACCTGATCGTACTGGCCGGCTTTTTATGGCTTGTACCACAATCACTATTAAAAGCATTCCCTAATAAGATCATTAACCTGCACCCTGCCCTGTTACCTAAATACGGCGGCAAAGGCATGTACGGCGATAATGTACACCGCAAAGTGTTAGAAGATAAAGAAGAAGAAAGCGGCATTACCATCCACTTCGTTAACGAAAACTTTGACGAAGGAGAGATCATCCACCAATCAAAATTCAAGATAGAACCAGGGGACACCCTTGAGATCGTGAAGTTTAAAGGTCAACAATTGGAGCATAACCATTTTCCAAAAGTGGTAGAGGCGCTGTTGAAGAAAATGAAGAGTTAATTTTAGAGATTAGAGGTTGAGGAATAGTGATTAGAGGTTAGAGATCAGAGGTTAGGTCTAATAAATAAAGTTTTAGGTTTATATTAATGGGAGCTTTTACTGATCTTGAGGTTTGGAAAAAGGCCCGTGTACTTCGAAATAACATCACTGAATTAGTTAAAGCGTTTCCTGCGGAGGAAAAATATCGCTTAACAGATCAGATCATTCGTTCATCCCGCTCTATCGGGAACAATATTGCCGAAGGACACGGCAGATTTCATTATTTAGACGCTTCCAAATTTCTGGTTAATGCTCGTGGATCCGCGGCCGAAACTATCGACCATCTGATAATTGCCTTTGATAATAGTCTCATAGACGACCAAACATTAAGCAGTCTACGGCAAGATTGTGAGGAGTGCATGCGCATGATTAATGGATATATTTCCTATCTAAAGAAGCAACTCGACAATTAACACCTTCAAAAACACACTTTTTAAGAAGAGTATTTCCAAATCTCTAACCTCCAATAGCTTCCAAAAACATTGATTAAAAAAAACTAATCTCTAACCTCAAATCTCTAATCACTAATTACTACCTTTGCGGCTCAAAAAACAGCGTGTACATGAGCCAGTCAGTTCAAATAAAAAATGCTTTAATTTCTGTTTATTACAAAGATAACTTAGAGCCCATTATTCATGAGTTAAACCGCCTTGGTGTAAATATCTATTCAACCGGTGGTACCGAAACTTTTATCCGCGATTTAGGTGTAAATGTGATCCCGGTAGAAGATCTTACTTCATACCCTTCTATCCTTGGTGGCCGTGTTAAAACCCTGCATCCTAAGGTTTTCGGTGGTATTTTAACCCGCAGAGATCATGATGGTGATAAACAGCAAATAGCACAATACGAAATTCCTGAAATTGATTTGGTGATTGTTGACCTGTACCCGTTTGAAGAAACCGTAGCATCAGGTGCCAGCGCCGAAGATATTATCGAAAAGATCGATATCGGCGGTATTTCTTTGATCCGCGCAGCTGCAAAAAACTTTAAAGATGTAGTGATCGTAGCGTCAAAAGATGACTACGCCGGTCTGGAAAATATCCTAAAAACGCAGGATGGTGTTACCACAATTGATCAGCGCCGTTCATTTGCCCAAAAAGCATTCAACATATCGTCAAACTACGATACTCATATTTTCAACTATTTTAACGAGGCCGAACCGATTCCGGTATTTAAACAAAGTATCCAAACCAGCCAGGTTTTACGTTACGGCGAAAACCCGCATCAAAAAGGTACTTTCTATGGTAACCTTGATGCCATGTTCAACAAACTGAACGGTAAAGAGCTTTCATACAACAACCTGGTTGACGTTGACGCTGCTGTTGCTATCATCGATGAGTTTACCGAGCCTACCATCGCTATCCTAAAGCACACCAATGCTTGTGGTGTGGCTACACGCTCAACCATTAAACAAGCCTGGATAGATGCTTTGGCTTGCGACCCGGTTTCTGCCTTTGGCGGCGTAATTATTGCCAATGGCGAGATAGACGCTGAAACAGCTACCGAGATAGACAAATTATTTTATGAGGTATTGATCGCTCCGGCATTTACAGATGAGGCTGTAAAAATCCTTTCAGGTAAAAAGAACCGCATCCTGTTGGTTCGTCAACCGGTTGAACTGCCTGTTAAGCATTTCAAAACTTTATTGAATGGTGTAATTGAGCAGGATAAAGACGCTGTTATTGAAGGGCCGGCCCAAATGACTACAGTTACTGAAAAAGCACCGACTGAAGCTGAATTGAAAGACCTGTTCTTCGCCAACAAAATTGTAAAGCATACTAAATCAAACACTATCGTGTTTGCTAAAAATAACCAGCTAATGGCAAGCGGTGTTGGTCAAACCTCAAGGGTTGACGCGCTTAGACAAGCGGTGATCAAAGCACAAAGCTTTGGTTTCGATCTAAACGGTGCGGTAATGGCATCCGATGCATTTTTCCCGTTCCCTGATTGCGCCGAACTGGCTGCCGAAGCTGGCATCACCGCCATTTTACAACCGGGCGGATCAATTAATGACAAGCTTTCGGTTGCTATGTGCAATGAAAAAGGTTTGGCCATGGTTACTACCGGAGTTCGTCATTTTAAACACTAATTTTAAAGGTTGACCGGGTTGATTAGGTGAGTAGTTTATTAGGTTAAAAACGTTTTATTGAAGAGTAGAGATTGATTTGGTGAAAAGGGAAAATGTTTTTAACCTGTTTTAACTTAATTTACCTGTAAATCCAGTCAACCACTTAATAAATAAGCTCTATCAACCCAACCTCAACACAATAAATGTGATTTTTTAACGCTTAAGATTGCAAAATGCTAATTTATTTAAGCGTATTTTTATAAACTTTGCATAACATACTGAAAGAAATACCAGATGGGTTTATTTAACTTTTTTACACAAGAAATTGCTATCGATTTAGGTACAGCAAATACCCTCATTATACATAACGATAAAGTTGTTGTTGACGAACCCTCGATCGTGGCGTTCGACAGAACAACCAATAAAGTGATCGCTATCGGTCGCCAGGCCATGCAAATGGAAGGCAAAACGCACGATAATATCCGTACCGTACGCCCGCTTAAAGATGGTGTAATTGCCGACTTTAACGCTGCTGAGCACATGATCCGCGGGATGATCAAAATGATCAACCAGGGCAAGGGATGGTTCTTTCCATCGCTGCGTATGGTGATCTGCATCCCTTCGGGTATTACCGAGGTAGAGAAACGTGCTGTGCGTGACTCGGCCGAGATTGCCGGCGCCAAAGAGGTTTACCTGATACATGAGCCGATGGCTGCTGCCGTAGGTATCGGTATCGACGTGGAAGAGCCAATGGGCAACATGATCATCGATATCGGTGGTGGTACTACCGAGATCGCAGTTATCGCTTTATCAGGTATCGTGTGCGATCAATCGATCCGCGTAGCAGGTGATAACTTTGATTCGGACATCGTTCAATATATCCGTCGTCAGCATAACATCATGATCGGTGACCGTACTGCCGAAAAAATCAAAATTGAGGTTGGCGCTGCACTTCCTGAATTGAGCGAGCCGCCGGGCGATTTTGCTGTTCAGGGCCGCGACCTGATGACAGGCGTGCCAAAACAGATCATGGTATCATACACCGAAATTGCGCATTGTTTGGACAAATCAATCTCAAAGATTGAGGAAGCGATATTGAAAGCACTGGAGATCACTCCACCCGAGCTTTCGGCCGATATTTATCAAACCGGGATCTATTTAACCGGTGGCGGTGCATTATTGCGCGGCCTGGATAAGCGTGTGGCTGCCAAAACCAAACTTCCCGTTCACGTTGCCGAAGACCCTCTTCGCGCAGTAGTACGCGGAACCGGCACCGCCCTTAAAAACATTGGCAATTTTAAATTTTTAATGCAGTAACTGAGGTTAGTGATTAGAGGTTAGTGATTGGAGATTAGTTTTACCGTAATACTTATCTTTAATTTCTAATCTCTAATTTAATTTTGCAAAACAACTAATCTCTGATCTCCAATTAACTAATCTCCAACAATGCGTAACCTTTGGATATTTATAACTAAGTATAACGCGTTTTTTTTATTCCTGATTTTTGAGATTAGCTCACTGCTTATTTATATCAAATACAACTCGTTTCAAAAAGCTACTTTTCTTAACTCAACCAGTAAGGTAACCGGTACATTGTACAGCCAGGTTGATGCATTAAAAGGGTACCTGTCATTAAAAGAAACCAACGATAGCCTTGCCCGCGAAAATGCAAAGCTCCGCGGCCAGCTTAAGGCTTCTTTTTATGTGGACAGTGTTGAAAAGCGTAAGGTTAATGACACGGTTTACAAACAACAGTACAGTTATATTGTAGCCAAGGTCATTAATAACTCTTTCAATAAACGCAGCAACTATATTACTATTGATAGGGGCAGCAGAGACGGGATACAAAAAGATATGGGTGTGATAACCGGGGCCGGCGTAGTAGGCCAGGTTATCGAAGTAACTGATCATTTAGCTATTATCCAATCGGTTTTACATAAAAACACCCGGTTTAGCGCCATGCTTGCAAGCACTAAGGATATAGGCTCGTTTGTATGGGGCAATGACCTTGATCCGCACAGAGGGGTGCTGATTGATATACAGAATAACGCACAGCCTAAAATTGGCGAAACGGTAGTTACCTCTGGCTATTCACTTTTCCCTACAGGTATACCTTTTGGCAAAATTACTAACCTGCATGCCAAAGGCGGCGGTTTGCTCATCAATGTTGAGGTGGCTTTAGCTGTTGATTTTACAAAGCTTCAATACGTTTACGTGGTAAATAACAAATTTGCCGGTGAACAAACGGGACTGGAGGCCGTACAAAACAAAAATGAGTAGGACTATCCTTATTAACCTTGCCAGGTTTATTGTACTGGTTTTCATGCAGGTTTTCCTGTTAAAAAACATAACGTTCTATAACCTCGCTACACCATATTTTTACATACTTTTTATCCTGCTTCTCCCGTTCGAAGTTCCCAATGTGCTGTTATTTGCATTGGCTTTTGTTACGGGGCTCACTGTTGATGCTTTTTACGATACACCAGGGCTTCATGCTTCGGCCTGTGTTGTACTGGCATTGGTACGTGTGCTATTTATAAGTATAACGGTACAAAAGGATGGTTTTGATAATGAACCGGAGCCTACATTAAGTATCATGGGCTTCCGCTGGTTTTTTACTTATGTTTTGATCCTTACTTTATTCCACCACTTTTTCCTGCTTAATTTAGAGGTTTTTAGTTTTTCTGAAATACAATACACACTAAGCCGTGTTGTTTTAAGTTCATTGTTTACCGTATTTTTAATACTAATTTCGGGCCTGCTATTTTTCAGAAGGAAAGAACGTAAATGAATAAGTTTTTTGAACGCCGCTACGTTGTTACCGGTATCTTTATAGCTATTATTTTTGCCCTGCTGGGAAGGCTTTATTATATCCAGATAGTTGACACAAAATATGAGATCTACGCCAACAGCAATGTAAGGCGCACCACCATACTTTACCCCGCCCGCGGGCCTATCCTTGACCGTAACGGCAAAATCCTTGTACAAAACGAGCCCATTTACGATGTTACTGTTAACCCCAAAGAGGTAAAACCATTTGATACCCTCTTGCTATGCAAAATGATAGGTATCGACAAAGAGGGCTTTGACAAACGCTTTGCAAAGGCGAAAAAGCAATCACCCAATACAGCATCGGTATTTGAAAAGCAACTTTCAGTTCAACTTTATGCTTCACTACAGGAAAAGCTGTTTGAGTTTCCGGGTTTTGCAATAGTGCCCCGCACCATACGCACTTATCCTGATTCGGTAGCGGCACAGTTTTTAGGTTTTATTGGCGAGGTTACCGACCGGGATATTAAACGTTCCAATAACTACTATCGCCTGGGTGATTATATCGGCGTAACCGGCGTTGAAAAAGCATATGAAAATGTGCTTCGCGGGCAGCGCGGCGTACAGGTACAAATGGTTGACTCGCATGGTGTGCCCAAAGGTTCATTTGCCAACGGCGCGCTTGATACCGTACCCCGGTCGGGCGAGCGCCTTACTTCATCACTGGATGTCGACCTGCAACGGCTTGGCGAAAAGCTGATGCAAAACAAGCTGGGCAGTATTGTGGCGATAGAACCATCATCGGGCGAGATCTTATGTTATGTGAGTAGTCCTACTTATGACCCTAACCTGATGGTAGGTCGCCAGCGCGGCAACAACCTTGCTCAAATGTATAACAATCCGTATAAGCCATTCTTCATCAGGCCTATACAGGCGCAATACCCACCAGGATCATCATTTAAACCATTGAGTGCCCTTATTGCTTTGCAAGAAGGCATCATTAACCCAAGTGAAACCTTTTATTGTACCGGTAATTATCGGGTGGGCAACAGAATTGTACACTGTAACCATGGCGAAGCACACGGTACGGTAAATATGGCCCGCGCTGTGGCCGAGTCATGTAACGGCTACTTCACGATGGTATTTCAACGCATTGTTGACCGGTACGGGGTAAAAAATACGGAAGCCAATTTCACCGCGTGGCGAAATAATGTAATGAAATTTGGCCTTGGTGCCCGGCTCGACCTGGATATGCCAGCCGAAAGCCGTGGCAACGTGCCAACGCCTTTACACTATGATAACGCTTACCGTAAAGGCGGATGGCGTTCAAGTACTATTGCCGCGTTAGCTATAGGTCAGGGTGAGTTATTAGCAACCCCACTACAATTGGCTAACCTGGAGTGTACCATTGCAAACCGCGGTTTTTTTTATAAACCCCATTTAATTAAAGCTATAGGTACCGAAAACGTAATTAAAAAGGAATATACCCTCAAAAACTATGTAGGTATTGATTCCGGATATTTTGAACCTGTTATTAATGGTATGCAGGCCGTAGTTGAGAATGGCACAGCTCGCCGGTCAAAAATTCCGGACATTATTATGTGCGGTAAAACCGGTACAGCGCAAAACCCGCATGGTGAGGATAACTCGGTATTTGTTGCCTTTGCCCCTCGCGATAACCCTAAGATAGCAATAGCCGTTGTAGTGGAAAACTCGGGCGAAGGTGCGCATTGGGCGGCCCCTATTGCCAGCTTCATCGTTGAAAAGTATTTAAAAGGCAAGATCACCCCGCGTGAATCGGGAATTACGGTTGACTATTTTGCAAATGCAAACCGCCTGCCTGATCTTAGCCTTTATGCTCAAGACCTGCAAAAAGAACGCAGGCGTGATAGCATCCGGGCAGCAAAAGTTGATTCGATCAAAAAGTTCAAGGCCGATTCAATAAAGAAATTCAAAGCTGATTCAATAAAAAAAGAACGGCGCGAAGCAGCTTATAACAACAAGCCTGCAAATTGGGTTAAATCATTAACAGGCGGGAGGAGCAAATCATGAGCACTCAGCAGCGTAGTTTCTTCTTTAACGTAGATTGGCTTACAGTTTTTCTGTACCTGATACTTTGCACCATAGGCTGGTTCAATATCCACGCAGCAGTTTTTGATGCTAACCATTCCAGCATTGTTGATACATCAACCAATTATGGCAAGCAGTTCATTTACATCTGCGTATCAATTGTTGTTGGCATTGTGATTCTCCTGCTCGAAAGCCGGTTTATTGCCGCTTTGGCCCCGGCATTTTACGTGGTAATTGTTTGTTTACTGGTGCTGGTATTGATAATAGGGAGAAACGTTGGCGGTAACCAGGCCTGGATAAACATGGGCGGCGGTTTCAGGCTCCAACCCTCGGAGTTTGCCAAATTTGCCACCTGTTTATTGCTCGCGCGATATTTAAGTGGTACCAATATCCGTGTTACCGATCCCAAGTCATTTTTAATGGCTGCGGCCATTATCGGCTTCCCGATGTTGCTAATTATGCTACAGCCCGATACCGGTTCAACCCTGGTGTTTTGTTCATTGATATTTGTTTTATACAGAGAGGGCCTCTCACCTTACTTTCTGATCATCGCGGGTTTATTTATTACCCTTTTTGTTACATCGCTGCTGTATAATCCACTTTATATAATACTGATCCTGGTTGCAATAACCGCGTTTATCATCTTTTTATTTAAGCGTAACAGGCAGCTCATTAAAACCATGCTTATCGGCCTTGCCATTTGTATAGCATTTATATTTAGTGTAAAGTTTATCTATTCGCACGTATTAAAGAAACACCAAACAGAGCGCATTAACATATTGCTGGGTATTACTACCGATTTAAAGGGCAAAGGCTATAATGTAAACCAATCTAAAATTGCAATAGGCTCCGGGAAACTTTGGGGTAAAGGTTATTTACACGGTACGCAAACCCAATACTCATTTGTGCCTGAGCAAAGTACCGACTTTATTTTCTGTACCGTTGGCGAAGAATGGGGCTTTGCTGGCTCATTAACTGTAATAAGCCTTTTCATGTTCCTGATATTGCGCGTCATTTTAATAGCCGAGCGGCAGCGATCTCCTTTTACCCGTGTTTATGGTTATGGCGTAGCTTCAGTACTGTTTTTTCACGTGGTGATCAATATCGGTATGACCATCGGCGTAGTACCGGTTATCGGGATCCCTTTGCCGTTCATCAGCTATGGGGGCTCGTCATTACTAAGTTTCACGATGCTCCTGTTCACGCTCATCAAGCTTGATTCAAACAGGAAATCGAACGTTTAATTTTTTGTCCGAAGTCGGAAAGTCTGTAAGTCCGGAAGAGGAATACGTCGAAAGTAGTTCCCACTATGAACTATGAACCATCAGCTATGAACTGATATGAACCATCAACTATGAACAAAAGCCTATGCTACAGGATATCTTCTTTTCAGCAGTGCATAAAATTTATCGGCTGTTGATGTTTTACTTTCCCAGTTGTTTTTAACTACGTAGTTTGTTTTCAGGAAACGTTCGGCTTCTTCAAAGGTATTGAAGCGGTTCACTATCTCAATGGCCTCACTGTAAGCCAGGCTATAACCATTAAACAGATCTTTTATATAAAGCAGCTTATCGTTCAGGTTTATGGCCGATTTAAGATCGGTAACAGGGAGTTCGGCTGTGGTACTCGTCGCACTGCTGCTCGCCTTTTCGGCTTTTTGGGCCATGATCCTTTGGTTAAATGTCAGTACCTGCTCACTGCTTGTATCTGCTGCGGGCGCTGTAGCAGTAACGGGCGCTGCCGCGGGCTTTACTGGCTCAATTACCGGCAAAGGCTTTGGCTGCTCGGCTATAGGTGCTATTTCAACCGGCTTTTCGGTAAGCTGCCCGATCAACTCTTCTTGCTCAAACCTGTCAGCTTCGTCATCCCAGGTATCAGCCTCGCTTAAATTAAGCTCGAAGCTATTTCCTTCCGGAATCTCCTGCTGAAAAGAATAAGTGTCGGTATCTTTTTCGGCAGCAATATTAATTTGCGGCTCGGGTGTTTCTTTTATTTCAGGCTCAGGATTGATCACCTCTATTTTTACCGGGTTGTTAAACGGCACAGGGGCAACGGGTTCAGCATCGTTGGTAAGTTCGATCTTATCAACCGG
>NZ_DASVOB010000519.1:0-1902 GCF_036383575.1 Mucilaginibacter sp. | reverse complement strand
GGTAGTTGATTCCCAACCCAGGTTTGTATTAGCCAATGCTGATTGGCGGTACCCTGCTACTGAAGCGCCGCCAAAGGTGTAAGTAGTTAATGATAGCGCCGAGTAATAGCTATACAGATCAACAGACTGGTTACCTGTTTTACCCCAGGAACCGCGCAGCTTAAGATCATTTACAGTACCCTTTAAACCATCCCAAAAACCTTCCTGAGAAACTCTCCATCCGGCTGAAAAGGATGGGAAAAACCCATAACGCTTATCACCCGTAAATTTGGAGGAGCCGTCATACCGGCCGTTGGCTTCAAACAGATATTTGTTGTCATAAGCATAGTTTACCCTGCCGAAATAAGAACGCAAACCAAAATTAGCATCATATCCTGAATTACTTTTGGTGCCGTCATTGGCACCCTGCCCTATCGATTCTACATCATTATTATAAAACCGTTCGCGGTAGGCACTCAGGTAACTCTGCGTATCGTAAATTTCAGAATAGCCCACCAGCCCTTTAAAGGCGCTTTTACCGATGGTTTTATCGTAAGTAAGCAGGTTGTTCCAGGTGTATTCGCGCAGGTTGTTGCGTACTTCTGTTAGGCTGTTGTTGGCTACAGTTTTGGTGATATTGGTATTTTTGTCAGTATTTGAATAGGCGTTGGTAAAGTTTTTTTGCTGAATGTACTCAACACGGGCACCATATTGGGTAGATAGCTTAAGGCCGGGTAAAATTTCCAGTTCGGCTTTCAGGTTAGCTATCAGGTTATCATCATACTGTGACGACAAACCGCCTATTTCCGCAAACATGAGCGGGTTGTTACCCTGGGTGCTTAAGCCGTAAGTACCATCAGGATATTTGGGCACAGCCCATAATGAACCGTGGTAAAAGTTATTGAACGGATCAACCGTAGATACGGTTGAGTAATTGGTACGGTAGTTCAGGTCGCCGCTGAACTTCAGGACCTTGGCGGCGGTATAATCCGTATTCAGTTTTACCTCTTTGATCTGGTCTTTAAAATTAACCACAATACCATCCTGGTCAAGATAGCGCGCGCTAAGGCGGGCTTTGATCTTATCATCGCCACCGGCTATAGATAGGCTGTGGTTTTGCTGCGGGGCAGCATGCAGCATGGTCTGAAACCAGGTATTAGGCAGGGGATATTTATACCGGTCAGTTGCGTTTACCCAGGTGTTGATTGATTCATCAGTAAAACGTGCAGGCAACGCGGCACCCGCATTCGTATAGGCAACCTGCTCCAAACGCATATAGGCTTCAAGGCCCATCATTTCGGGCTTGTTAATGGCGTTTTGCGAAGCGTAGTAATAATTATAATTGATGGACAGTTTATTTTCCTTTGCTCTTTTGGTAGTGATGAGGATTACCCCGTTGGTAGCCCGCGAACCATAAATGGCTGTAGATGCCGCATCCTTCAATATGGATACATTATCAATATCATCGGGATTGATATCGGTAAGTTTTTGTTCAATACCGTCTACAATAACCAATGCATCGTTTTTGCTAAGATCATAGCCGCCGGTACTGCTGCTGTTAATGTTAAATGTGGTAATACCGCGTACCCTGATAGTAGCGCTTGAACGGCCGGGAGCCCCTCCCCTGTCAAGCACGGTAACACCGGGTGCAAGGCCCTGTAGTGATTGCTGCACGTTTGATACCGGCCGCTGTACAAGCGTATTACCGCTCACCTGGCTCACCGCGCTGGTAAGGCTTGTTTTTTTCTGCGTACCGTAACCTACAACCACCACAGCATCCAACTGACCTGAAGATACTGCCAGCTGTACGTTCACTTCCTGCTTTCCGGCCAGGGGTACCTCCTGTGTTTTAAACCCTACAAATGAAAATACCAGCGTGGCGTTTGGATCATTAACAGTTATCTTATAATTTCCATCGGCATC
>NZ_DASVOB010000518.1:0-3941 GCF_036383575.1 Mucilaginibacter sp. | reverse complement strand
GCCTGGATAGACATTAAGGCCACTTTTACAGGCCATGATCTCTTAGCCGTACTAAACGAATGTGAACGCGGCGAAGATGCTGCTAAAACTGCTTACCAAGATGCACTGGATCCGGAGAATGAGCTTGATTTCGAGCTGACGCAGGTTTTGCAGAGGCAACAGCAAGGCATTAACGAAGGGCATGACCTGATTAAATCTTTACGCGACCAGGTAGAGGCATCTGATGACGCAGATGACGATGATATTGATGATACCAGATCGGCCGCAAACAACGGACAGGGTTATTCAACGGCTGCTAACGAATTCACCGCGCAACCATCATACGAAGGCGCGGCCGGGGAATATCAGAGCCAGGCGGCTTATGCACCGGAACCCGAAAGTGTTGAGCAGGAAGAAGAATGGCAGGAAGCACAGGAAGCTGGCAGCGGCAACTCTAAACTGATGGAGTTTTTTGTGAATGAACTCAAGGACCTGCTTTGGGCAGAACGTGAACTGGTGGATACCTTGCCGGATATGGCTGAAGCTGCCACCTCAATTGAATTAAAAAATGCTTTTGAACAACACCTGGCGGAAACTGAAAGTCATGTGACCCGTTTGGAACAAGCTTTTGCCATCTTGGGCCTGGAACCGGAAAGCCGCAAATGCGAAGCTATGGCAGGGATTGTTGATGAAGGCGACGATATTATTAGCGCAACAGAAAAGGGCACTGCACAGCGTGATGTGGGGTTGATCTTTGCCGGTCAAAAGGCCGAGCATTACGAGATCGCCTCATACGGCGGTATGGTTGCCTTAGCTAAAACGTTGGGCTACTATGAGCTGGCCGAATTGTTTGTGTTGACGCTGGACGAAGAAAAAACAGCTGATGCCAATTTAACTGAGATTGCCGAGGGGCAAGCTAACTATAATGCGATTACTGAACAAGCTAAGGATTAATTATCTAAAAAAACACAAACATGAGATCAATTTTGTACATCATAGCGGTTATCCTTATCATAGGATGGGCTATTGGAACTTTTGCCTATGCAGCAGGCAGTCTAATACATATTTTACTGGTCATTGCGCTGATTTCCCTGATATTGGGCTTCCTGAGAAAGGACACTACAGTAGTATAATCAGTATAATCATAGCGCCCGGTTTGCCATGTAAACCGGGCTTTTAACTATCAGCGATTCCGGCAACTTTCCGTTCTAAAACAATTAATCTTAGAACAGGAACTTAATCAACGACTCATTTCTGAATGTACATTAAAGGAGGCTTTGAATCAGTTAGTGAAACGTTTTCAGTGCGAGGTGATATCATATAATTGAAATAAGCAATCAATACGTCGCGCTTTAGTTCAATCAGGATCAATACATCATCTAATCCTGCTGCCATTTGCCGGGGCTCATTGTTGATGCAAGAATGTGTATTATAAGCCTTTGGAAGGTGGCGTATTTTGGGTTGTGAATGAACCGGAGTTAATGTAATCGTAACCTTATCGTCATCAGACCCGCTTAATGTTGTCCGCGAAAAACAATACCGGTAACCTTGACTGGTCAAAAAATCCAATAGTCCTGCGGTCAGCTGCAATTTCATGTTCGCGGCAATTACGACCGGGTGATCAAACGGCCATGCGGCCCGCAAGCACCTTCCCACCGCCGGTCGCAGGCAGGGAAGTGTAGGAGTATATTTAAGGCAACTGACAACTATCAGAAATGTTTCAATTATTTTAAAGATTTGGTTAAGGCTTTTTATTTTAGTTGTTTTTTCTCTAGCTGAGTTTAGTCAAGATTTCACTGATCGAAAAATGTGCACCACAGACAAACTCATCTGCTGCGCCATAATAAATAGTCAGCTGATCTCCATTTATTATATGTCCATTGGTAAATACCACATAACCAAAAAAACCGCTTAATTCATAAGATTCAGTAGGCACCATGATCGGTTCAGCTGTTCGTGAAATGACTTTTGAAGGATCATTAATATCCATCAAAAAAGCGCCCAAACAATACTGATGTTCTGCATTTGCACCATGATAAATTTCCAGCCAACCCTGATCAGTGCGGATTGGTGCCGCTCCCGCGCCTACACGTGCGCTATCCCATAAACCGGGCCGGGTTTTGATCAGGCACTGGTGATTGCCCCAATGCCGCCCATCAGTTGATTCCGCCAGCCAGATATAGTTCCCGCCAATCTCTTTACTACTGGGCCGGTGAAGGCAATAATATTTACCGCCTATCTTCTCTTCAAACATTGCGCAATCCTTATTGTGGGGTGGCAGGATCATTCCGCCGGATTCAAATTCTTGCCAGTCTTTAGTGGTTCGCAATCCTACGCCAACACCGCTGTCTGATACTGCCGTATAGGTCAGATAATAAGTATCACCTATCTGGCTCACCCGGCAATCTTCTATGCCAAATCTTTCCAAATAGCCCTGCCCGAATAAAGAAGCATTACGTTCGGGTTCGCTGAAATGTATACCATCATCGCTATACAATAATCGTAAATGCGAAACAGTAGTAAGATAATCCAGCCCTTTATAGTTGATGACCCGAGCGTCAGTTGCAATCAGATTGGGATCGTTCAGAGGCACCTTAATGATCTCCGTATTTCCCGTCGCGTTCAATGCCGGAAAAAAGAGTACACCTTCTTTTTGCGCCACACCTTCGGCTACCCTTACAAGGAGCCAGGTCTTTCCGTCAAATTGAAATACTCCGGGATTAAGCAGGCTGATAATTTGTAAACCTGGCGCACTTGGGTGCAGGTCTTTGGGTAACAATAACGGATTTTCGGAAAAACGCCGGGCCAAATCTTTCATACCTCAGTTTGACTTATCCAGTTCTTTGCCTCTTCCAACTGATCATGTGAAAACCCGCGGGAATTACCGGGTACCATGAACCTGAAAATATCGGTAAACCACTCCACGCCTTTCTGATCGGTGACTATGGCAATGCGGTGCCAGTTCGTAAAGTTTTTAAGGCCGAGTTTCAGATCATCCCACCAGGCCGCCAGTGTAAAATTCTGTACACCTGTATCCAACACTAAAAGATAATTGATTTTGCCCTGCCTATTCACCAACTTATTTATTTCAGGTAGCAGTACGGTTTCCATATCCTGGCTGTTCACTTCGCCGCTGGCACGGATACCCACTACATGTGGCGGGAGATTATTGATGATCTGTAACATAATTTGATTTTTTTAATATTTGGTACCCAATCCCGGCGAAAACGGCAAATACAACGTGTGCCGGAATAAGTTGCAGGTAATATTTACTAAAACTGAGTGATGGTGGCAGCGGGTGCATTTTAAAAGTGGTTTTCCAGACAGCCACAGCCAGCAAACCGCTTAAGCCACCCAGCCAAAGATTAGTTTTCAGATCAGGTTTTAATTTTCCACGCCGCCAGAGCTCAACATACACTAAAGCAAATAGCAGGCCCACGCCATAATGGCCCAGCCAGCCTAAAGCCTGGCTCTGCTGCTTGTCCAGTTTCGGTACAAGGCGGCCAACCAATTGGCCAAGACGCTCCGGTTCGCTAAAGTTTTCGCCATCTGCCAGCGAAACGAGGTAGCTGAACAAGGTCATGAATGTAGTGCCCGTAATGCCTCCGGCTAATATTTCTTTAGCTTTCATGATTGTTGATCTTAGGTAAGTTTCTGGTTGCCGGCCCGGTCAATACATTTCCATCAATATCATAGCGGGCTCCGTGGCAGGGGCAATCCCAGCTTTTTTCTTCAGCGTTCCAGTTTACGATACATGCGGCATGCGTACAAACCGGGCTGAGCGCGTGAATATTCCCCTGATCATCCCGATAGGCGGCAATTTTTTCGCCTTCTACCTCAACTACTTTTCCGGTTCCGGGCCGTAATCTTTTTAAAGAATCTGTTTCATGGATCCCCACGCGGTCGGCCACAAAATGATAGGCCACATCGCTGTTCTCCTTAACAAATTCGCTGAAGCCATC
>NZ_DASVOB010000517.1:0-9999 GCF_036383575.1 Mucilaginibacter sp. | reverse complement strand
GGTTTGTAGCCCGTATAAACCCATATTAATGGGTCATTGCGCCATGCATATGATACGGACGCATCTTCTATTACAAGGGGGCGTATGTAAACTGAAATGGTCATAAAAAAAGTCTTAGCGTGTTTAACATATAAAACATATCCTGAAGGTCATATCGCTGGTCAATTGGTAATGGCACTAAGCACTGAGCCAGGTAATTTTCGTTAGTGTTTTTTTTGGTCCATTTAAACACATTTGGCCAATAGGTGGCAACGTATATTTTTTTCTGTATCAGGTGAACTTTCAGGTGCCGGTCATTAGTTAAAAAAGGATAAACCATAGGTACCGTGTGTTCATCAGTGGCGTCAAACCTGAGCAGGTTAAACTCAGCGAGGTGCTTATGCAGAAAATTAAAGTTTCTCTGTCTCGCAAATACACATTCGTTATAATTAATGCTTGAAAGCATTTTTTGGGTTAATAACGACATTGACCTGATCTCGTTGTTTTCCAGGTCTTTGCTGTTATTGATGTAGTCTGAATATCCTGCTTCAATACCTGAGTCAATACTTTTTATCAGGTGCGAAAACCGGTGCACTGAGCTGTCTAACGGTAACTTTTTAGCAAGCTTTCTTTTAATGCTTAAATATGCGCCATCCGGAACGCCAAAAAATTTACGGCACGAGTAAAATGTATCAACACCGGCAATTGGCTCTGAAAAAAAGGCCTGCGAATTATCAATTATGAGGTTTTTGATCTTACCGCTAAGCTCAACTGCTTTTTCTTGTTTTATGCCAAAATAGTTGGTGTATAAAAAGCAGGCGTCGTGTTCAATTTCAAAATCAATGATGGGGTCTAACTGCCTGTCAATATGATAAAACTGGTATTGGATACCTATCCTGATAAGCGGCTCAAGCAGTACATCGCAGGTAAAATAAGGGATATAGATTTTATGGTATTTTTTTTGTAACAGTATATATTCTAACGCATTGCGCCCTGTGTTTAAACGAACCAGATCGGGGTAATATTCGTTCCCTTTGGGCAGTTCCAGCTCTAAATACCCACCTATGGGTTTTACAGCGGCTTTATTTTTTTGCATGACCGTAAATTGATTGTGAAAAACAAAGTGTTATCCCTGATCGCATTTATACATTCTTAAATGAACGGGCTGATAGTATTCATCAAGGTTTTCAGGAATACGTGAATTATACCCTAATACCTGGCGTTGATCGGCGCTGAGATGCTCAATAAAATCGTAACCCAATGCCCTTGGATAATCCATTTGTGGTTTAATAAAAGGGCGGGTAAAGCCCAGCGTTAGTGCCCGGCGCTGTTTGATTGTTTTATTTTCGCCTGCAGCATGCCAAATGTTCGAATCGAAAAGAATAATACTCCCTTTAGGGGTTACGGCCCTGTCGGCTGTTTGGTAAAAATAAGTTTCGTTTGGTTTGATATCCGTTTTGTGCGAGCCTGATAAAAAGTAGGTAGCCCCGTTTTCTGTCGTGAAATCGTCAAGCGTAACTATCATTTGCACCAGTAGTTTAGTATCGCCCATAAAGGTGCGTACATCGCGGTGCATATTGCTTACATAAGGATGCTGCTGTTGTGTGTGTATTACAGCATTAAAGCCATTTAGTATATAATTTCCACTCAAAAAATACGCTATTTCATCGGCGCAATACATTTTTTCAATAAACGGCAGGGTGAAATTGTCCTTTTCAACAAGGTGGTGAAGGGTGCCGGCCATGTTAGCGCTTATGCCGTTTTTTTCCTGTATGGCTCGTCGTTTAACATAAGCTTCCTTCAAATCCTCATTAATACTCGCAACAAAATCGTTGTCTAAGACATTCTCAAAAATAACCCATCCATAATCACGCATAGCAACGCGGAAGTCTTCAAAATGCCTGTCTCCGTAATTAAGTATATTTCTCATGTATCGTATTATTGGTTCCCGGTTAATTAGTTAAGGCCCATTATCTGCATCATCCTGGCATTCACCTTATGTACATCAAATTTTTCCTGTGCCAACGCCAGTCCGTTAAGTCCGAAACTGGTGATTGCCTGGTTGTTGGTTATAAAGTATTCCATTTTGTGTACAAGCTCGGCTGTATTTTTTACAGGTATCAAAAACCCATTGCTGTTGGGCGATGTTTCGACAGTTTCCCGGCAACCAACGGAGTCGCAGGTTATAATGGCGCGTCCCATAGCCATGGCTTCAAGCAAACAGCGCGGAATGCCCTCTCTGTAGTATGAAGGCAACACAACAACAGACGAACCGCTTATATATGGCCTTACATCGTCAACAGCCCCCAGGTAATTAATTACACTCCTGTGCTTTATTTCCGAAAATAAGTCGGGATGAATAGCGTCAACATTGTCATCATAAGCCCCAATGAGTTTAAAAGTTACCTGAGGATGCTTTAGAAATACAATTTGCGCAGCTTCAAAATATTCACGGATCCCCTTGGCGTTGATGAGCCTGGATACCATGATAAAGCTTATATTGTCAATATCTGGTTGAGTAGGGGTATAATGACTTAAATCAACCCCCGAGCCATTGACAACTGCTGTTTGATGTTTCGCAGATATTATTTTACAATCCAACAGGGTTTTAACGTCATCGTTATTTTGAAAAATGACTGATAATCCTGGCCTGTTCCTAAGACTGAACCGAAGTAAAATGCGTGTAATTTTGCTTGTTACAGATGTGTTACCGGCAACAAAGGTGTAACCGAGGCCCGAAAGCATCGGGGTTATTTTCCGTACGCCCCCCAGTTTGGCGGCAAGTGTTCCGTATATCACGGGTTTTAGTGTGTACGGGAAAAAAACATCGGGTTTTAACTGCTTAATGAGCCGGTAAAGCTTGTACGCATACTTCAGATCAGATAAAACGGATACATTACTGCCGTTTAAATCATTTTCAAATAAAACTATGTTTAACAATGCAAGTTTTGCGCGTTGTTCGGGCGGTATGGCAGGGGTAAAAACATACACAGTATGTTCTTTTCGTATCAGCTCAACTAATTTACCTCTAAAGTCAATCAGCGATTTTGCCGAATCGCAGGCTATCAGCACTTTTTGGCTTGACATAATAGTACTATAAGTAATAGGTTGCTGGCGAGGGTTTAATTGGGAACCTTTATGGTGTTCAAACGATTGGAGCCATTTTTCAGTGAACAAGAACGGGCTCGAGCTTGGCGGTTTTAATGTGATAATACTTTTTATACCAGGCAATAAACCGCTTCACTCCTGTAGGAACAGAAACATGGGGTTTATAATCCAGCATTTCATCTAAATGTGAAACATCGGCACAGGTTTCTGCAACGTCGCCGTCCTGCATTGGCATTAAAGTTTTAATAGCAGGTTTATTTACCTGTTTCTCAATTTCGGTAACAAAATCAAGAAGATTTACAGGAGCGCCCCTGCCAATGTTAAATACCCTGAACGGCGCAGATGAAGTAGCCGGATCCGGATTTTTAGCGTTCCACAGATAATTACGTTCTGCCGGTTTATCAATCGTATGGGTAATGCCTTCAACAATGTCATCTACATAAGTGAAATCGCGCAGCATATTGCCATTGTTGAAAACCTGTATAGGTTTGCCTTCTAAAATTGCTTTGGTAAAAATAAATAAAGCCATATCTGGCCGGCCCCATGGCCCGTAAACGGTAAAAAAGCGCAAGCCGGTAGTACGCAGGTTAAATAAATGGCTGTACGTGTGGGCCATCATTTCGTTGGCTTTTTTTGATGCCGCATATAGTGAAACCGGGTGATCAGCAATTTCATGCTCGCTGAAAGGCATTTTTTTATTTAAACCATATACACTTGATGAACTGGCGTAAACAAGGTGATCGATCCTGAAATGCCTGCAGCATTCAAGGATATTTAAAAAGCCTTTTATGTTCGAGTCTATATAAACCTCGGGGTGTGTAAGGCTATAGCGTACACCTGCCTGGGCAGCCAGGTTGCAAACGGCATCAAATTGGTGGTTTTGAAAGTGTTGCTCCAGGTTTTCCTTATCTGTTATGTCCAGTTTTATAAAGGTATAGTTAGGATATTTGGTGCTGTAAACGGGTTTATTATAAGCTATTTCTGATACATCTATACCGGTATTCAGCAAACGGTCGTGTTTTAGCTTTACATCGTAGTAATCATTAATATTATCAATGCCTACAACGGTGTCGCCACGTTTTAAAAGTTTTTGGGTTAAGTGATAGCCGATAAATCCCGCGGTGCCGGTGATCAAAATTTTCATAAATAAGTGAAATTAGGTTTAAATGAAGCCTTATGATAAAGGCGGTTAATTAATTGGTCAATTAATAGCGTGAACGCTTAAGGAGCTTCCGGGTAAATTTCTGTATGAAAAGGAATCAGGAATGGTTGCCGGAACAGGTAGGTAGATGTAATTATTGAAGAAGATTTATTTTGAGTAATGAGTGTGCCAAATTGCGAGAGTTTGAGTGAAACCTGATAAATCCTACTTCATGGTATAAGTGTACTTCCGCCCGTTTGTAAGCGGATTGGTATTGTCTGATGTAGAAAAATACAGCGAGTTACCCCAATGGCTAAATTGTCCCAGGCCAAAATTACGGATGTCATTGTGGTTGGAGTGAGCCGGCCCAAGTTCAACCCCGTTTTCAAACAACCTGAGCTTTGAAACTGTTGGAGAGGTGTTTGAATCTCCAATTTCAGGCAGATCGTAGCCAATTTTGTAGCAAAAACCACTGTCAACTCTCAATCCAATTAAACTTATTGTTTTGATGGTTTCATCTTGTGGTTGCGGCGTAACAGTAGTAGTTGTAGGCACGGTTGGCTTTGGCTGGTCGGCTTTTTTACAGCCATTAATGGCTGCCACCATAATTGTAGTTGTTATTATAGGCAACACAACATTTCGGATGGATTTAATAATTGTTTTCATAAAATTTATTTTTAGTTAGTTAAAGTTGTTGCGCTACTTGTATAGGTGGGGGTAGTTATACCAGTGCATTAAGTATAGATTTGATGAAAATTTCGGGGGTTCGGTCTTCTACATATCTCATTATTAGGTCCTTATTTGGGGTGTTTGTGCTAAGTGCGATGTTTATAGTGGTAGTTAATGAATTTACATTATCGGCTTCGGCCAAATAAATGCCGGGGATCTCGTCAATACCTCCAGCGCAATTGGTGCTGATCACAACAGGGTTCAGGATCATCATTTGCAGCAACACGTTCGGGAATCCTTCTTTTATTGATGATACAATGCACGCTTTTGCACGTTTAAAATAAGGCATCGGGTTAGCTACCCATCCCTTTAATATCACCCTGTCTTCTAATTTTAATTCGCTTATCAGTTTTTCAAGCGATGCTTGTTCTGGGCCTTCTCCAAAAATGAATAGCCGGAGATTGGGACGTGATGCCTTGATCTCGTCAAAAGCCATGATCAGTATATCAAAACCTTTTTCAGGGATTAGCCGCCCGGCCCCGCAAATAAATTCGGCAGTAGCATCAGCTATAGGCAGCGAGGCTTCGCCTTTTATTAAGTTTTGTTCAATATCGATCGGGTTTTTTTGTATGATAACCCTTTGCTCATCAATGTATGGAAGATGTTGTACAAAGGAGTCACGCATGCTACAGGTTTGGCATACTATTAAATTTACGCCGGGATAGCCAAGCCGGTATGCTAACTTGTAACTCCATTTTTTTAAACCACTATACCGCGTTAAAACAGATGAACATTCTCTTACAATGAGTTTTGATCTTAAATAGCCAATCCGCTTTAAAAAGCCGAGATAAGCGTTTAAATAGGGGTGGGTACTAAAAATTATATAATCGTTACGGTAATGGCTTAAACTTTTTACCAGCCGGAAAAAGCCACCCGATACACTTCCTGTACCCACATATTCAGCATGCAGATCATCTGGAATGCTTAGCCCTCCGCTCTCCACTTTTTTTAAAAAAAGCAAATTCGCGTTACTGGCCCGGGCGGCTTGCAATAGTATGTTTTCGGCTCCGTTTGCCTTATCGGTGATTGAAACAAAAAGTAATTTAGGCTTCATCTTGGGCATTAGTTAGGCTTATTAAGGTTCTTTAGTTTCCTGAACACTTTCTTAAATGGCCCCATAGCACTAAATACTTTGCGTTTTCCGTCAACAACCAATAAGCCGTCTTCAAAGTTTATGGTATGCAAACCTTCATCATAAGGTGCCTGGGGAAGTAATTCAAAAGCAGTATGGTATTGAAAATCTGTTTCAGTTATGGTAGTTATTTCATTGATCATTACCGAGCCGCCGTAGCATTTTTTGGGGTTTTGGCTTGGCATGTAAAGTTTTTGACCTACTATAAATAAGCGGCCGGCCGACCGGCTTACGTTTGAGGCCACTTTTATCGGGTTTTGTTTATGTGCCTTAAATGGTGAGTCAAGCTTATCGGCGTAAAACAAATACAGTACGCCGTGTTGCCCTGAAACACTTGTAAAAAGCCAGTATTTGTTGTTGTAACGGATGATGGAACTGTCAACAAATGACTGGCCTTCTAACAGTACCCTGATCTTTTCAAACTTATATGGATTATTCATATCAATTTGATAAAGTGCGACTTGTTTAGCTGATGCTGTTTCCGGGATGCAATAAAGCTGGTCGCTATCAGTGAACATGTAAGGATAGGAGAGGTGTATATCATCTTTCATGATGCCATTTACTTTTTTCTTGTTTTTAAAATGCATGTCATCCGTCATCATGATCTCTCCTCTGCCCTTCCAAAAATTTAACTCTTCATAATACAGGTGTACACGGCCGTTTATATTTGCTGTAAAAGGGTCGGCGGCATAGTCTGCCGTATCTTCTGATAACCAGTTGATTTTTCCGTTTAATTGCTTGGTGAGGATAAGGTTTTCAGGAGATTGTGATACATAACCTATATTCCACTTATCGTAACAGAATAGTTTGTGAACAAATGAATTTAATGCAGAGATAAGATCTTTCATAATCGGAATACTTTTTTTAGAAATGACAGGAATGTGAGTGATATAGGTACATAGTCGGTTTCTTGCAGCAGGCTTCCACCAAAACTATCTTTGAACTTATTTATTTTTAAAAGCTCGGCATCTGAGGTGTTATAGGCGTAGCCCCCCAGGTCATAAATTTTAAAGCCCAGCTGCTTGAAAAAGCAGATGTCTTCAAAATGCAGTAGTCGGTTTGCCCGGCCGGCCACAGCCCTTAATTGGCTATCATTTTCGTTCCGGAAAAGGGATGCCGAATGTAAAAGCCTAACCCTTTGGGATGAATTATCGCGGATGTAAGCATGCATAACGATATCTTGTCCCTGGTGTACAGCTTTGGTTATAAAGAGGTGAGGCTTGTATTTATAAAAATCCTTACTGAGTTTTTTAAGGCCTTTGGTAATTGCAAATGCGTTGTAAAAGTCAATGAACGGTTTAATACCGGTACCCATAACAGTTGTTACGCCGTCCTTTGCTGCTCTGCGTATTTCATAAGCAGTGTTTTTATCAAAATTGGCTTCAATGGCAGGTATCGGCGAGCTGATGTCAATTATTTTGGTGAAAAAATCTTCTTTACGATACCCCGGAACTGCGTCACTGCTTTTACTCTGTTTATAGTATTTTAAAAGACAACCCCATAAATTTGGCTTAGCAGCAAACCACACAACTGTATATGGTACTATGCGCATAGCCCTGTTATTGATCTGAATCATAAGGTTTAGTATGTTTTAAGCTACCTGGTAGGTTGAAATTGGTTTTGAGCTTTGATTTTTTAGCCATTGGGTAAACACCAGCAGCTTCCAGATTTGCGTGGCCCGGTTCCATTTACCGCTCATATGATCGTTTATCATATCAAATGATTTTTGAACGTTGATGCCCGGAACATTCTTTAGTTCGCTCATTGAAAGATTATCCATTACGTGTTCTTTCAATTCGTTTTTAAACCAATGATTGAGGGGCATGGTAAAGCCCGATTTTGGCCTGTCAAACAATTGTGCCGGAGCGTATTGGTATAAAATATCTTTCAGGATCCGTTTTTGAATGCCGTATTTAAACTTATAGTTATCGGGCAGGTTTTGTGCAAAGGCCACTACCCGGTGATCCATAAGCGGGGCCCTTGCTTCTAACGAAAATGCCATCGTGCCACGATCTACCTTGGTGTTTATATCACCATTTAAATAAGTCTTAGTGTCAAAGGCCGATAATTTCTGAAGTATACTTGTTGATTTTGACGCCCAGATATCCATAAAGGGTACCTGTAAGCCAACGTTTGGATTATCGAGCCAGGAGTATTCAAGGCCACCAAGCATAAGCCCGTAAAGAGACCTGATCTCTGAGTTGCAAATGCCTAAAGCAATAAGCTTGTGGCGGTAATTAGGCGAAATGCTGATAACATCTGCAAGCCTTTTACGCACGGCCAGCGGGCATTTAAACAGCTGATCGACCATGTTAAACCATTTGTAACGGCTGTAACCCAAAAAGCTTTCATCGCCGCCGTCGCCGCTTAAGACTACGGTAACGTGTTTCTTGGTGTACTTGCTTAACAGTAGCGTAGGAATGGCGCTTGAATCGGCAAAAGGTTCATCGTAATACCGTCCAAAATTTTCGATCAGTTCAATGCCCTCTTCTTTGTTGCATTCAATGGTATGGTGATCTGTTTGCAGATGCGCTGCTATTTTTTGTGCAAACACACTTTCATCAAATCCTTTTTCCCTGAATTTTATACAAAATGTTTTTACGTTTTTGTAGTTTTTGGAAGCCAATGCAGCCACCAGCGATGAATCGATACCACCTGAAAGATAAACGCCCAGGGGTACGTCTGCATGCATGCGGATATCGACTGCATTAGAGATGAGCCGGGTTAAATCTGCTTGAGCTTCGGCATATGAACCTTCATAGCGCTCGGCATGGTTTAAATCAAGTTCCCAGTATTTTTTAGACCTGAAGGTACCTGTATTATAATCGAAACAAAATGAATGCCCGGCTTCAAGCTTTTTAAGTTCATTCCAGGCCGATTTTGGTTCAGGGACGTAGCCCCATATAAAGTATTCGTTAATGGCCTGTTCATCAATGGTTACATTGCGGTCGAGGCATATTTGCGATGGCTGACTGGCAAATTCAAAATCAAAACCACAGTGTGCGTAATAAAATGGTTTTTTGCCAAGCCTGTCGCGCGCACCAAAAAGCTGGCGGGTGCGGGTATCATAAATTACAAAGGCAAACATACCGATGAAATGATTAACACAGTTTTCGCCATATTCAAGAAAGGCTGCGGTAATTACTTCTGTGTCCGAATCGGTAGTAAACCTGTAACCTAAAGCGGTTAGTTTTACCCGCAATGTTTTGTAGTTGTAGATCTCGCCATTAAATACAATTTTAAGATGCTCGTACGTAAATGGCTGATCTGACCGGTGATCCAGGTCAACAATAGCCAGGCGGTTATGGCCTAAAATAACCGGTCCGCTGCGCTCAAACCCAGAAAAGTCGGGGCCCCTGAAATCGGCCCTTGCCAGTTTTTGAAATATGACCTCATCGTCATATCCTACTGTTGATCCGTAAATGCCGCACATACAAAAGAGGTAATAGGTTAATGGTTTTGTTTAATTAGCAAGCAGCGTTTCGTATGCCTGGCCTATTTTATTAAGCCCAAAGCGTTCAATTATATCTGCTTTGATGTTAGGATGCTGCCAGGTTTGATTGCATGCACGAATAATTTGGTGGCGTAACTCGCATAGATCATTCTGCTCAGCTATAAAGCCGTTAAAGCCTTCCCTTATCAGTTCATTTACCCCGCCAACCCTGAAAGTAACAACGGGAACCCCAACTGATAAAGATTCAAGCACCACATTGGGGAAGCCCTCGGTAAAGGAACTTAAAACCAGTAAATCGTGCCTGGATATTACCTCTGCAACATTATTGATCTCGCCGGTAAATACCACGCGGTTTTTAATACCAATATTTTCTACTTCTGCTTTTAATGTGTTCATCAATGGGCCATCGCCGGCAATAGTTAAAACATAGTTTTGAGGCAGTGCTTTCATTACTTC